>CAIVQX010000191.1 GCA_903908165.1 uncultured Methylococcaceae bacterium
ACCATATTCAACAGTATCAAGATCTGCAAACTCATGATTTACCGACAACAGCATCTGTTCAACAGATACTGGCTTTTTCATTGGATTATGCGGATTGGAATAGTTTTAATAGTCAGCTGGATAAGGTAAGAACACAGGTGCATGCCGTCTTTGATGAAGTTTTTTCCCTCTCCAAGCAAGAGGTTGTAGACCAATATAGTCAACAGCTTTGGACAGGTTTAGCAGATGATGCCGATTTGTTGGAAAACTTAAAAACTTATGGTTTTCAGGATACTATCAAAAGTCTAGCTGCTATCAAGCAATTTAAAAATGCAGCAGCCATTAAACGCTTAACCACTAAAGGCGCGAAAGTATTGGATCGTTTGATGCCACAACTCATTGAGGCATTGCAACAGGTCAGTAACCCCGATGAAACGTTGCATCGACTATTAGGCTTATTTGAGGCCGTTGCCGGCAGAAATGTGTATTTGTCTTTGTTAGCTGAAAATCCAGATGCGTTAACACAATTGCTAAAACTTTCTTCAGCCAGTCCCTGGATTTGTGATTATTTATCTTTGTATCCGGTGTTATTTGATGAGCTATTGGATACAAGATCATTATTTGAACCGCTTAACAAAGTAGATCTTGATCAACAACTGACAGAGCTGCTGGCAACTATTGATGTGCAAGATCTTGAGCAATTGATGATAGCTCTGCGACAGTTTAAACAGATTAATATGTTAAGAGTTGCCGCCGCCGATATTATGGGTGTTATTCCAGTCATGGTGGTCAGTGATTATTTAACTTATATTGCTGAGACTGTTGTGGCTCATGTGCTTGCCCGATCGTGGTTGATGCTAACGGAAAAACATGGCTTTCCGGTAGCTAGTCAAATTTCAGTTAGCAGTTTTGCTATCATCGGTTTTGGTAAGTTGGGAGGTATTGAGCTAGGTTATGGTTCTGATCTGGATATGGTTTTTTTGTACGATTGCCCTGATGGCAATGCCTTAACAAATGGTGAAAAGCCAATTTCTTGCGCTCAATTTTATGGTCGCTTAGGCTTAAAAGTACGACATATCTTAGATACCAAGATGTTATCAGGTGTGCTTTATGAGGTGGATATGCGGTTGCGTCCCAGCGGTGACTCCGGATTATTGGTGACCCATATCAATGTTTATGAAGATTATTTACAAAATCAAGCGTGGACATGGGAGCAACAGGCTTTAGTGAGAGGGCGATTTATTGCCGGCGACGCTGATTTAAAAGCCCAATATGAGGCTATTCGCAGCAGAATTTTAAGCTTACCTAGAGATTTAAGGCAGTTGAAAAAGGAAGTGCGGGAAATGCGCGAAAAGATGCGTGCCGCCTTGGCCCCGAAAGAATTGAACAAGTTTGACTTAAAACAGAGTAAAGGCGGTATTGCTGATATTGAGTTTATAGTGCAATTTGGCGTTTTAGCCAGGGCTGAAAAAAATTCAGCGATGACGAAGTATACGGATAATGTCAGGTTGCTAGAAGTATTACAGCAAGATGGCTTTATCACGAAAACGCAAGCGAAAACCCTTAAAATGGCTTACTGCACCTATCGTGATTATGGTCATAAGTTGGTTTTACAAGAAGAGAAAGCCATTATTAATGAAGCTGAAGTGGCTGAGTTGAGTAGGCAGGTTGAACAGATTTGGGATGATTTAATGGAATAGGGGCGCTAAGCTTGTTATGTATAGCGGTTGTTTAATTAATAACACTCACTTGATAATTAGTTATAATGTAAGTCATTAAAATTTGTTGGATTTTGTTATGGCATCGATTACTTTTGATACACATAAATTTGTTTTAAAGTTACAAGAAGCTGGTTTTGATCAAAAACAAGCTGAGGGTTTGACTGAAGCTATGCGTGCAGCTATTGAAGAGTCTGAGTTAGTGACGAAAAAAGATTTACAAATTGAGCTTGCACCGATTAAAGCTGATCTGAACTTGATAAAATGGATGATGGGGGCGCTTATCGCTATTGCTATTGCAAATTTTTCAAAACAATTTTTGTAGTTAAACAGATGCGTTACTTTTTGAATTAGTTAACTTATAAGCTTCACACAATTCAATTTTATTTTCTCAGATTGATGGATCTCCCAGTCACCATCTTATTTATTGGGCAAAACGCCCCACTTTTTTTACAACATAAAAATTAGTTTTTGGGTCTTGAGTGCCTTATCTAATTGCAAACTAAGGCACTATCGCATCAACAGTGTTAATCGTTCCATTAACAACATCTTTTGTAACATTAACTGTGGTATCACCAACAGCTTTAACTGTTTGTTTTGTTTCGGAACATGCGGATAACAGTGTAAAAAGAGCTATCAGTGTTAAAAAATTTATAGCTGATTTAAGCATGTTATTTCTCCTTGAATTTTTACATAAACATTGTGTACTAAACGTCAGCAGCATACTAGACGCATTTAAATAAACAGTAAATGAAAAAAGATTGATGACTTGAGTTGTTGCTCATCAGTGTAGTATTTTTAACGCCATTTATCTTAGATTGGTTCTGCAATATCTCGTTATTTTACTTTGATATTTTTAGTTAAAACCATTTAGTTGTTAGCAAGCGTTTCTTGCTAGACAAACTTATAAGGAGGTACATCTGATCTTGAGTTTATAGTACAATTCTTAGTTGATATGACTTAACAGGCTTTGCGCTGGATAGTTGAGATGATAGATACAATAAATACTGATTGGGGATTTAAAGATGACAATGGACGATAGAGACGGCGTAATTTGGCTGGATGGTGCGTGGGTTGAATGGCGTGAAGCGAAAGTCCATGTATTAACCCATACATTGCACTATGGCTTGGGTGTATTTGAAGGTATAAGAGCCTATCATGCTGAAAAAGGGACTGCTATTTTTAAGATGCAGGAACATACAGACCGGTTATTTCGTTCTGCACACATTATGAATATGGCGATGCCTTACACCAAGAATGAAATTAATCAGGCCTGTTGCGATGCGGTTGCTAAAAACAAGTTAGATAGTGCTTATATCCGTCCGATGTGTTTTTATGGTTCTGAAGGCATGGGCCTTAGAGCGGATAATTTAAAAGTCCATGTCATGGTTGCTGCTTGGTCTTGGGGTGCTTATTTGGGTGCTGAAAGTATTGAGCAGGGTATTCGTATCCGTACCTCTTCTTATACGCGTAATCATCACAACAGTACGATGTGTAAAGCTAAAGCCAATGGTAATTACATCAACTCTATTCTGGCTTTGCAAGAAGCTTTGGCGAATGGTTACGATGAAGCATTAATGCTTGATCATGAAGGTTTTGCAGCAGAAGGTAGCGCTGAAAACTTGTTTGTTATTCGAAATGGTAAAATTTACACTCCAGAAACCACCTCCGCGCTAGAAGGCATTACGCGTGACACGGTAATCACAATTGCCCGTGAACAAGGTTTTGAAGTGATTGAAAAACGTATTACTCGTGATGAAATATATATTGCGGATGAAGCATTCTTCACCGGTTCTGCTGCTGAGGTAACGCCGATCAGAGAATTGGATAATCGTAAAATTGGCTGTGGAAGTCGGGGTGTCATCACTGAAAAATTACAATCTTTATACTTTGACTATGTGCATGGACGTGCAGACGATCATGCTGATTGGTTAACGTACGTAAATTAATATTTTGAAAGAAGCACCTAAAATTTTGGTCGTCGGCCCTTCATGGGTTGGCGATATGGTGATGGCGCAAAGTCTTTTTATTACCTTAAAAAATGCTAGGCCAGACTGTCAAATAGAGGTGCTGGCGCCTGCCTGGTCATTGGCCTTATTGGAAAGAATGCCTGAAGTTGATAAGGCAATTGCCATGCCTTTGTCGCATGGACAGTTTGGATTTTTTGACAGAATTAAGCTGGGCAAAAAATTACGTAGTAATCATTACGATCAAGCTATTTTATTACCTAACTCTTGGAAGTCAGCTTTAATTCCTTTCGCGGCCAGTATTCCAGTTCGAACTGGGTACATGCGTGAATGTCGTTGGGTACTTATTAACGATGTTAGATGGCTCGATAAAAACTTACTAACCATGACAGTGCAACGCTTTGTCGCCTTGGGTTTGCCAAAGACAAATCCTTTACCACCTGAGTGTCCAGCACCGAGAATCATTATTAACGAAGAGCAACAAACTCAAGTTATCGAAAAATTTAAGTTAACAAGGTTAGAAAAAATATTGGCTTTATGTCCAGGTGCTGAATATGGAGAAGCTAAGCGTTGGCCGGTCAGTTATTATGCTGAGGTTGCTAAGCAAAAAATAGCTGAAGGTTGGCAAGTTTGGTTGTTTGGCTCTGATAAAGATAAGGCAACCGCAGAGCACATTAATAATGAAGTTTCTGGTGCTTGTGTTGACTTTACTGGGAGAACATCACTGGCCGAAGCCGTTGATTTAATGTCGCTGGTTGAGGTTGTAGTGAGTAATGATTCTGGTCTGATGCATGTTGCTGCAGCGCTGGATAAAAAATTAATTGCACTTTATGGTTCATCTGATCCCGCTTTTACGCCGCCACTAAATAATAAGGCCCATATTATTTCTTTAGAATTGGAATGTTCACCCTGTTTCAAGCGTGAATGTCCTTTAGGACACACCCAATGTCTGACGGGTATTAAGCCTGAGTTAGTCATTGATGCTATTTAATAAAGCTAAGGTTAATTTTTGAAAGTCGCGATCGTGAAGCTTTCCGCTTTGGGTGATATTGTTCATGCGATGGTAGCATTGCAATTTATAAAGGCTTTTGACCCCAGTATTCAGATTGATTGGATTGTTGAGCAAGGCTTTGCTGGTGTGTTAGAAAATAACCCAGATATCAATCAAATTTTAACGGTTAATCTTAAGGCTTTAAAAAGTAATAAGGCGAGTATTTTTCAGCAGATAAAAACTATTCGCCGCTATGCACTTAATCATTATGATGTCGTGATTGATGCACAAGGCCTTATCAAATCAGCAGTTATTGCCAAGCTAATAGGAAAGCGTATTGCCGGTTTTAATGTGAATTCAATCCGAGAAAAAACGGCATCATGGTTTTATGATATTAAGTTTGACTGTGCTTTTGACACGAATGCAATCTTCAGAAATGCCTTTATCTTATCAAGTCCTTTAGGGATTAGTATTAGTGACGAGCAAATACTAAATAAAAAGCCTTGCTTGTTTTTTAACGAAGACACGCAAAATAATAGTTTTTTGCAAAAAGATAAAAAAAATATTGTTTTGGTTATTGGTTCAAGCTGGGATAGTAAGAATTATCCGGCTGATAAGTTTGTAAAAATAGCATCTGCTCTGCAACAAAATTGTTTGGTGGTTTGGGGTAGTGAGCAAGAAAAGGAAAAGGCCGTTTGGATGTCCTCGCAAGCCGATACTATTCGGGTGATGCCTCGACTGGATTTTAATAGTTTGAAAGCCTTGATTGCAAAGGCTGATTTATTAATTGGTAATGACACCGGTCCAACTCATATGGCGTGGGCTTTAAATAGACCCTCTATTACAATTTTTGGCCCTACCCCGGTCAGAATGGCTTATCAAACGGCTGTTAATAAAGTCGTTAAGTCACCATCGTTTGTTAATCCGTATAAATTGAATAAACAAGATTATTCAATTAAAGATATTGATGAAAATGAGATTATTAAACTAGCTACTAGTTTGCTGTAGGACTGGCTTTAGCCACTCCTACAGTTTTTTGTTCTAAATACCGTAACGTTGTTGATAGTCTTTTATGGCATTAAGTTGTTCATTATTAGACTTGGCTTTTAGATAGTCGATAATATTTTCCAACGTTATAATGACGATAACTGGCATTTTAAATTGCGCTTCAACTTCTTGAATGGCTGAGCAATCATTCAAGCCTTTTTCCTGTCTGTCCAACGCAATCAAAACACCTGCGGGTGTCGCACCGGCATGGTTAATAATGTCTACCGATTCTCTAACTGATGTGCCTGCTGTTATCACATCATCTAGAATAATAACCTTGCCTTGTAACGGAGCACCAACCAAACTGCCACCTTCACCATGGTCTTTGGCTTCTTTACGATTAAAAGCAAAGGGAATGTCTTGGCCGGTTATTTGGGCATAGGCAATAGAGGTTGCACTCACTAGTGGAATCCCTTTATAGGCTGGGCCATACATAATATCGGGTTTAAGATCTGATTGAAGTAAGGCTTGGGCATAAAAATGACCTAACTTGCCAAGCTGAGCGCCAGTATTGAATAAGCCGCTATTGAAAAAATAGGGACTGGTGCGCCCCGACTTTAACAAGAATTCGCCGAATTTTAAAACACCACAATCGAGTGCATAGGCAATAAAGTCTTTTTTATAATCAAGCATAAATGTAGGTAAAAGGTAAAAGGTAAAAGGTAAAGGTAAAGGTAAAAGGGATTTGTATTCGCTAAGACATGAATTTTTCTAATACATTGTCCATAAAGTTCCAGCCTTGTTCCGAACAATAATAATGGTTATCTTGTTTGATAAGCAAACCTTCTTTAATACAGGCTGATAACCCAGGTTCCAGGGTGCTTATAGTCAAGCCAGTTCTCGCTTGATAAGTGTTAATACTGAAGCCCTGTTTTAGGCGCAGATGATTCATAATAAATTCCAAAGGTAATTCGCTTACATCAATTTTCTCAACAGCGCCATTTTTATGGGTATCTTTTAAATACTGTTCTGGGCTTTTAGGTTTAAAAGTCCGAGTGATTTGGTTGGGTAAGGTTTTTGTTATTTTACCGTGGGCACCTGCACCTATTCCCAGATAATCGCCAAATTGCCAATAATTTATATTGTGCTTGCACTGTAAATTCGGTTGGCTATAGGCTGAAACTTCATACTGTTGATAACCGTGATCTGCTAAGCGTTGTTGGCAGTGTGTTTGCGTGTCAAAAATAAGTTCATCATTGGGTAATTGCGGTGGGAACTTATGAAAATAGGTATTGGGCTCTAGTGTTAATTGATAAAACGAAATGTGTGTCGGTTTCAGGCTAATGGCAGTTTCTACATCCTTTAAACTATCGGCAGGGATTGAGTCGGGCAGGCCAAACATCAAATCCAGATTAAAATTTTCAAAGCCCGCCTGATGGGCAATCTCGGCGGCAATAATGGCTTCATTTGCTGAATGAACCCTGCCCAATTTTTTTAACAGCTGATCATTAAAGGTTTGTACGCCAATTGAGAGACGGTTAATACCTAGCGCTCTAAATTCTGCAAATTTATGGCTTTCAAAAGTGCCAGGATTTGCTTCTAGGGTTATTTCAAGAGAGTCTTTTAAAGTGATTTTCTGTTTAATACCCCGTAATAAGCGATCAATAGACTCGGGTGAAAATA
>CAIVQX010000192.1 GCA_903908165.1 uncultured Methylococcaceae bacterium
GATACAAAATGATGCAGAACTGTGCGCTGAGATGTCACGACTTGCTTACGTCAAAGACGAAAATACTTTAACAAAACATCTCAATCGAGCCGGGTTTCACAAAGATCTTACAATCGGCTACGGTAGTCAAGGAACCCAGGTCTTTATAGCTAGTAAGAAGAATGACTCTCTAGTTGTTGTTGCTTTTCGTGGAACTGAGCCAGACGATCCTTCGGACTTATTTACAGATGCCGACTTTATCATGAAACCTTGGTTTGATAATTCAGGCCATTCATTAGGAAAAGTCCACGAAGGTTTTATAACGTACTTACTTGCTAATGATATTCTGCGCAAAATAATAAACCACCTTGACTCTATCGCTCCATCAATTCGTGTGTTACTTACAGGACATAGTCTCGGTGCTGCACTTGCGACGTTAACCGCCAGCTGGAAGCCATCTTCCGTTCTTTATACGTTTGGCTCATGCCGTATCGGAGACATTGTGTTCGCAGAATCAATGTTAAGCATAATCCATAACCGGTTTGTTGATTGTTGCGATATTGTCACGCACATTCCCGCAAATAAGTTCGGGTATGTTCATGTGGGTTCACTACTGTATATCAACAGAAACGGAAAACTGCTTAAGTCACCAAGCGAGGAAACAATAAACGCTGACCGCCTAAAAGCATCAATTTGGTATTTCATGCGACATGCCTTTTTGCCCGGTAATGTATTTTCAAGAGATTTAGCCGATCATGCTCCTATCAATTACGTGTCTGGGGTAATGGGACTGAGAATAAACGAAAATTAAATCTTGATTAGGACTTTCTAATAAAAAATAGCAATGAAAAAACAGGTGCAATTCATGATTATTGTCAAATAACTACAGACCCATTCCATGGAAAAACTCTACATAGCGCAACATACTAAAAAACAACAATAAATATCCACAAAGAGGAAATGATGACAACAAATCTATTAGCAGGACCAATCTTGCGCCGAACAACCAAAAACAGAATTTGTGTCTGGTTGGCCACTTCTAACCCCATGCCATTAAGATTAACGATTATCGATCACCAAGACACGATACTAGGACAAAGTGACTTTAAAGACCTAAACCAACATCGCTTACAATTGGGCAAAAACCTTTGGATTTATCTACTGCAAGCCAAGCCCAACCAAGACACCACTTTCCCTTTCGATGAATTAATGTGTTATCGCTTAGACGTAGTAGATCTGGAAAACCAAGACCTGATCATTCCATTAAACCTTACCGATCTGGGTTACGGCTCCCTTAAATATCCCAGTTTCTTTCTCCCAACCAAACTCAATCAACTACTCCACGGTAGTTGTCGCAAACCCCATGGCGGTTTTAATTCAACAAAGCAAAAACACATGCCTGATGCATTAAGCCATGGACATGATTTAATGGAAAAAACTCACAGCAATTTGGAGTTGCGCCCTGCCATTCTATTGCTAACGGGCGATCAGATTTACGCCGATGATACATCCATTTCCCTACTAGCCATGTTACGAAAACAATCCATTGCCATCATCGGAAAACAAGAAATATTGCCCTTGGTCGATAGGTTCAACAAATCCAATCTGACTCTTACTAATCATTTAGATCCAATTTCTATCCCTTTGCATGGCCGTAAGCATGAACTCCACAAAAAATACAAAACGTCCGAGACTGTTTTAACTGGAAAAGATTCTGGCTTCAGCTCCAACGAATCGGAAAACCATTTATTTACTTTCGGTGAATTCGCCACTATGTATATTTATGCTTTTGGCAATCTTCCCAATTGGGAACCGATCTGGGACTGGCAGGAATTAGTAAATCTAGGTGTAACTAATCAGGAAGATGCTAAAGAAGCATGGGCTACACAAGACGCACCACTGCAATCATTCCATAAGACTTTGCCTCAGATACGTAAACTACTGGCTAATATATCCACCTACATGATTCTTGACGACCACGATGTTACTGATGATTGGAACATAACAGGTGCTTGGTATGAAGGCGTGCGAGACTCGCCATTAGGCCGCCGCATAGTTTCCAATGCCTTAGCTGCTTATTGGGCATTTCAAGGCTGGGGTAATGATCCGGATAATTTTGACAAAGATCTGATCCTCACCATTACCCAGCAGCTTAATGATAACGAAAACGATGCCGATATCAGTGAACGATTTGATCTGCATACATGGAAAAGTCGTGGTTGGGGGTTTTCTATACCGACAGAACCGCCAATTATCGCTATCGATTCCCGCACCCAACGACAGTATGAAAACAAATTCTATCCTTCGCAGCTATTAGATCGTTATGCGCTAGACTGGTTGCGAGTGGAGTGGGCCAAGTTGAAAACCGGTCAATATATCGACGGCAACACCTGTCCGTTAATGATCACCACTACACCTGTTATGGGATTTTCAACCATCGAAGTCTTCCAGCAACTGACTTTGTGGCTAGCAGGTCAGGTAGAAAACTTGCAAGCCATGCGCTATTTAGAAAAACTGGCCGATAAAGAAGGGTTTCTCACTGGATGGCTGGTAAATCTGTTAGATGTGGAATCTTGGAGTGCAAATAAAAAAGGCTTCGTCAATTTTCTTGATACATTGAGTCGCCGTATGGAAGTCAACCGCTGTATTTTCCTCTCCGGTGATGTGCATTACGCCTTTACTGCAAATGCCTCCTTCAACTATCAAAGTCGGAAGTTGCAATGCTACCAGTTAACCAGTTCTGCTCTTTGTAATGTTCCGGACACCAAACAATCTAAGTTTCTACATGAGGCTGATTCGCACGACAAAGGCATAAAAACTCTTCGAAACTGGGCTTTACTATCCAGCCAAATCTGGACTGCCAAAGTGCAACTACTGGAAGTTGAAAACGGCAAAGAGCGTATAACCGACGAATGTAATTTGGGACTGGTTGAATTTAGGAATGGTTTACCCGTTAGCCACACCTTATTAACCAGTGTAGGTAGGATAGTTTACCGTTTAAGCTGAAAGACTCTAGTTAGTCTCAACAGAATGAGTTATCCAAAATATCTTGGATCAAATTTATCGAATTAAATACCTTAGATCATAACATTACAGTTTTTTATCAATCAATAGAGCATTTGTTCATACAACACCTAGAGAGGGAAAAATATGTCTGGTGGTTATACACACATTACCTTAGCACAACTAGCTATCGAAGAGATCCTCAATCGACGTGAAAACCTACTGCATAAGGATGCCAAACAGGCGTTAGGCTATTGGAAAAAATTTTGCATCATTGGGGCGGTAGCACCAGATTATCCCTATCTTGATATTCTTAACAGCAATTCCGGCGCATGGGCAGATGCCATGCATAAAAAATATGCTGTAGCATTTTTACGCAAAGGGGTTGCCAATATACGTGTCATAACTGATGATAATTTACGGCAAAAATGTATGGCTTGGCTATTCGGCTTTGCCTCTCACGTTGCTACCGACGGTACCATACATCCTGTAGTCAACCTAAAAGTCGGGCCCTATGAACAAAATAAAACCGAACACCGGCGCTGTGAAATGTCGCAAGATGTATACGCCCACCATAAACTCAATATGGGTGCGCTTGAACTCAATCAGCAAATATCCACCAATGTCGATGCAACCTCTGACAAAACTAATCAAGACCAAATGGATCCTGACATAGCTATGTTATGGAAGGACTTATTAACTGATGTTTATTCGCGACTTGATCCACAACTTGAGGCACCCAAATTACATGACTGGCACACTGCGATGAGAAAAATGATGAAGCTTGCCGAGAGCGGTAACATGCTACTTCCTTTTGCCCGTCATGTGTCCACTAATCAAGGCCTAGTTTATCCAGTTGCGCCAGACGTCGAATATATCCGGCATCTTGATGTTCCCGGTGGAGATACCATGATATTTGAGGATATATTCCAAAAAGCGTTGAACAATATAGTGGAATTATGGGGTTGGATGGCATTATCGTTGCAAAACAGGGGATCTCGTTTAAATACTCTGCCAAACTGGAGTTTGGATACAGGTATCGACGAAAATAATCCTAACATTATGATTTATTGGAGTTGATGCCGTGAGAAAATTTACATTGACCCAGCTTAGTTTAATTATACTAATAACTGCTTGTACCCATAGTGTAGATAAAAATGCCGAGAAACGAGGTCATTTGTCAACTGAAATGGCAAATCTAAGTTCAGCAGTAGACACGTATTTTGCAGATTTACCAGTAAAGCCAACACAAAATGATGCCACCATCTTACAAATAGCTACACAACATGATCCTAGCCTTTTGGCTCCAGATTTTCAATATTATCTGTTGAAAGTACAGTATCAAAATCCATATGCCGTGCTATTGCTTTGCAACAAGGACAGTACTCGGGCAATCATGGAAGATGCTGGATGCTCTGCCCGCTTGGATCGTCAAATAACGGATATTGCCCCTTGCAAATTTACTTTACGCGTTTTACGTGGCTGCCAGGTAGAAGGAGCAGATCCACAATAAGATCTCACAGTGCTAACAATTTTTACTGCAGGGTTGGTATGTTAGAAGACTAGTCTCTAGACCTAGGCTTCTAGATCATAAAACCCACCTAACTTTAATCTGAAAAGGAGTGATTTATGTTTGGCCTGGAAATATTGGATGTATTGATTGGTCTGGTAACCATTTATTTGATTTTTGGAATTGCCTGTACTGCAATCGTTGAAGCCTGTCTGTCTTGGTTCAAAGTGCGCAGTAATAATCTTGAAGCTGGCTTAAAAGAGTTTCTGCACGGCAACCTTAAAGATAATCAATCTTTTGTTGGCGCTTTCTATCAACATCCACTGGTACAAATGCTTAGTAAAGGTGAGACAGGCCGACCCTCGTATATTCCACCTACAATTGTGGGACAAGTTTTAGAGTCAATATTAACCGAAAATGGTACCAAATCGCTTGAAAAAGCTGTCGACTTATTACCCGATGATCGTGTTAAGGGATTACTCAAAGTACTTGTCACACAAGCAAATGGTGATTTGACAAAATTTCGTACAGCCGTTGAAGTAAATTTTGACGCAACTATGGACAGAGCGTCAGGTTGGGTCAAGCGCTATTCTTACACGGTCACCTTAACTGTATCTTTCATGCTGGTCGCCGGAGCAAATGTCGATACGATTGACATAGCAAACTCTCTCGCTTCTAGCCCTGAAGCCCGTGCGAAGATGATTGACATTGCACAACAACATTTGAATGACGCACAAAAACAGGCGGCCTTATTAATTGGTGTAACCGATAAGGCTATACTTGATAATGCTAAAAAACAATCTGAATCTGCACTAGCGAGAGTTAAAGTTGCAGAAACTAATATGAAAACAACTGGATTACATCTAGGTTGGAGTGATTATCCTGCCGGAATTGAATGGCTAACAAAAATCGTTGGTCTACTTGTTAGTGTTCTTGCAATATCACTTGGCTCCCCTTTTTGGTTTGAAATACTTCAACGCTTTATGCAGCTTCGGACCTCCGGCTTATCGCCTCGCGAAACTAAAACCTAACAAAAATTAATGCAATAGAAAAAAACCAATATTGAGATTCAATAATTAACAATAACACTAAAGACATTAAGCGCTACTACAATTTACAAACCAAACTTATGTAATTCCGTTCACAACCATGGAGAATAACATGACCATCAATGAATTAATGACTATCTCTAAAAATGAACCCACACCGCTTATTAAACTTAGCCATACTCAACTAATCGAACTACAAACAGCATTGGTTAAGCTCGGTTATCCGGCTGGAGAAATTGATGGAAAATATGGACACAATACAAAAAATGCATGGGCTGAATTACTGACTGATTCAGACTTGGAAAACGACACTGATTTGATTGATAAAACTTCACTCAATATGCTTCAACAAAGGATTAATGCTGTAACTCACTATAGTAATTATAACTTTACTACTAAAGAAGGAACCATTGAAGCCATAAAAAATGAATGTATTAATCAAGGTATCTGTCTTAAGACTCAGATCGCTTATGTACTTGCAACTGCAGACCATGAAACCAATCATACATTCAAACCTGTGATTGAAGCTTATTGGCTACCTAGCCCTGATAACTATCTTAAAACACACCTACCTTCATCAAAATATTATCCGTATTATGGGCGCGGATATGTTCAATTGACTTGGGATTATAACTATGAAAAATATGGTAGGCTTGTAGAAAAAGATTTACTTAAATACCCAGAAAAAGCATTAGAGCCTCAAGTTGCCTTATTTGTACTGGTGCATGGATTCAAAACTGGGGCGTTTACCGGTCGTAAAATAGCCGATTATATTAATGAGCACATAACAGATTTTATAAATGCACGTCGCTGTATCAACGGTATCGATAAAGCCAAAGAAATTGCTGAACTAGCACAAAATCATCTTAACGCGCTTTAATTTATGGTGAAATAATTCATTATTCTCACTAATAAGAAATCTGTAAAAACCATAACTCACTTAAATAGAAACCTTAGATAACCATCAACCATTTAGGATATGCAAAATTTATCTTCATTCTGTATTTTACCTTTAAGCGCTCTATTGTTTATTGCAAACCTTGAAATGTGCCATGCAACAGCAATTTCAATCAATCAAGCTATGCAACCCTTCCCTTTTTGGGTATCAGACAAAGAGCCTCTGACAAAAAATAGATTACTATCCGAATTTGAGGGGCAATATAAAGTCGGCAAAACCAGTTGCAAGGTTGTTCCCGTTAAAATGGCTTTTGAAGTTAAATGGCAAAAAGGGCAAGGAATCATGAACTTTTTCTTTGACAAGACAACCCCTGATGGTAGATACATTTTTGTGTCTGCCAAATACGGAAATAGTGGGGATAAATTTATATTTGAGGATAATACTTATGACTCGGGAATATTTATTAGAGCCGATGGAAAAATATTTAAAGTCAATAGACTGAACAATCCTAACTCATTACCCATCATCAAACCAAACACCAGATTGTAAAGAAACCGACTTGATTTCGGTTTTGTTAGCATTCCCTCACTTTTACCGCTTATTAAAAAACAAACTTAAGGATTAGCTATTTTGAAGTTATGTTGATTTTTCTTTTTTATGGGATAATCAAGCAAATTACTTCATATTAGACTTTCCGCTATGACATTCCCAACTATTGAATCTTTTGTACGCAATGCTCCTTTAGCAAGATTGCAGCGTTTACCAGGCAATACCAGCAATATCATTTTAGCAAAAATGGAAGGGAATAATCCTGCTGGTTCAGTTAAAGATCTCCCCGCACTGAGTATGATTAAACATGCAGAAGCCCGAGGTGAAATTAAACCGGGCGACTACTTAATTGAGGCAACCAGTGGTAACACGGGCATAGCACTAGCGATGGTTGCCGCCATTAAAGGCTATAAAATGATCTTAATTATGCCCGATAATATGAGTGACGAGCGTAAGGCATCAATGAAAGCTTACGGTGCCGAAATCATCTTAACACCAGCAGCAGGTAGCATGGAAGCAGCCATTGATTTAGCTAGGAAAATGGAGTCGGCAGGTAGAGGGCGAATTCTTGATCAGTTCGCCAACCCAGATAACCCCTTAGCTCATTATGAAAGTACAGGCCCAGAAATTTGGGAAGATACGCACGGAAAAGTAACGCATTTTGTAAGTGCGATGGGAACTACCGGTACAATTATGGGAACCTCACGGTTTTTAAAAGAACAAAATCCGGCCATTCAAATTATCGGCGTTCAACCAGAAGGTGACTCCAAAATTCCAGGTATCAGGCGTTGGCCCAAAGAATATTTACCTAAAATTTATCAGCCTGAACGGGTTGACAGAATCATCGATATTAACCAAGCAACTGCAGAAAAATTTACTCGTGCATTAGCCTCTGAAGAAGGGATTTTTGCAGGTGTCTCCTCTGGTGGTGCCATAGCTGCAGCATTACAAATATCAGCTGAAGTTGAAAATGCCATAATTGTAGCCATTATCTGTGACCGTGGTGATCGCTATTTATCAACCGGTATTTTCCCTGCTTAACTGACTTGAGCACTTTAAACCTCTAAATCTACCTAGCAATCTTTCCCTGAATAAGTCTTGCTGTATCAAACTAATTGACATTCAACCTATAAAAATTAAAACAAACTCAAGTATGACCAAAAGACGATCCAGAAAAAAACAGTTATCTGAAACACCGGTTAAAGCAACTATAGAATCTTTAGCCCATGATGGTCGTGGTGTTGCCCATGTTGATGGCAAGGTAATATTCATTGACGAAGCATTGCCGGGGGAAGAAATTGAATTTATTTACACCGAAAGCCGTAAAGATTATGCCGAGGGTAAAGTCTCTACACTATTAACTCAAGCCGCTGATCGTGTAAACCCAAAATGCGCTCATTTTGGAGTCTGTGGTGGCTGCAGCTTTCAGCATGTTGAATCGTCTGCACAAATCAACATCAAACAAGAATTACTTATTGACCAATTCAAACGTATCGGTAAAGTCGAGCTCACTCAACTTTGGCCACCTCTGGACGGCCCTCATTGGGGTTATCGGCGTAAAGCAAGGATGGGCGTGAAATACGTTGCTAAAAAAAATCGAGTGCTGGTTGGTTTTAGAGAAAGACGTCATCCCTATCTGGCTGAAATTGATAGCTGTATTGTGATGCACCCAATAGTTGGCACCAAATTGATAGCATTGGGAAAAATGATCTCTGAACTAACTATCAGAGATAAAATTCCACAGATTGAAGTTGCCATTGGAGATAATCAATGCGTCCTCTCATTTCGTGTACTAGAGCCTGCAACCGTTGCCGATCAAGAACGTATGCGTATTTTTGGACATGAACACAATATAAGTATCTGCCTGCAATCGAAAGGCCCCGATACAATCTTACCCCTTGACGGTGAACCAGAGGTCATTCCTACCTATACCCTACCCGACCAAAATATAGAATTTAAATTCAAACCCGCCATGTTCACACAAGTTAATTATGAGATTAACAAACAAATGATTAATCGGGTTCTGGCGACATTAAATCTTAATAAGAATGATACCGTGCTGGATTTATTTTGTGGCTTAGGTAATTTTACTTTGCCAATGGCGAAATTTGCAGGACGCGTGGTGGGTGTTGAAGGTGATCAGCCTTTGGTCAATCATGCCATAGAAAATGCACGCCATAATGGCATCACTAATGTTGAGTTTTATGCGGCTGATTTAAGTAAAGACCTTAGCGACCAACCCTGGGCCAGACAAAAATATAACAAAATCATGCTGGATCCATCAAGAGCTGGAGCCTCTGAAGTTTTACAACACCTAAAAAAATGGCAGCCTGAGCAAATTGTTTACGTATCCTGTAATCCGTCAACACTCGCACGAGATGCCGGAATTCTGGTGAATGAATTAGGTTATAAACTGGTTAAAGCGGGTGTGATGAATATGTTTCCACAAACCAGTCATGTTGAATCAATGGCATTATTTATTAAATAATTATTGAGAGACTATAGGGTTACATTGAAATAGGCTTTAAAAATTATTTTTCAATGTAAATTCTAGCTTAATTGCTTTTCCATAAACACGCTCAAGGGATCAGGCTGGTATTTTCCAAAAGGTTCACGAACCCAATAACCCAAACTTCTATATAGCGCTAAGGCCTTGGGTTGTTTGATCCCTGTTTCAAGACGAACCATTGCTACGTTGGCATTGATTAGATGCTGCTCAAGATTAGCCATAATTTGCTTGGAAAAGCCCCTGCCCCGATAGTGTTCGCTCACAAAAACCCTTTTTATTTCCCCATAACAACCATCGTCATTAAGTATTTTTACCGCACCGCAGGCAACAAGTTTATTGTCAAAATACCCTCCAATAAACAAAACATTTGGCATTTTTAAAGCTGTAATACTCTCAAGATGTTGACTCTCGGGAGGATAAAGGCTCTGTAAATATCTATCAGACTGGGCAATTAACAAAATACAGGGCTCAGAGGCTGGATCAGTTAATTTAATTTTCACAAAAATACATAGAGGATATCTTAAAAACTAAGCGAACAATTATCGTATAATTACACAGCAGTAAAACTACATCTTTAAAAATGTCTTAGAGATTACATGATAAATAATAAGACCGCTAAGGAAAAGGACTATCTCGACATAGATATCGTTAGTCAAAAACTTAGCCTACATATCAATGACAAAAAACTTAATAGCTATTCTATTTCCACCGCAAAAAATGGCGTGGGTGAAATAGTAGGCAGTGAATGCACACCAAGAGGTTGGCATACCATCAGAGCCAAAATTGGTGATAATCAACCTTTGCAAAGTGTTTTTATCGGCAGACGCCCTACAGGTGAAGTATACAACGCTGAGTTGGGCAAACAAAATCCTAAACGTGATTGGATACTATCAAGAATTTTATGGTTGGGCGGCTTGGAACCGGGCAAAAATCGCTATGGTAATGTTGATAGTACATGGCGTTATATTTACATTCACGGCAGTCCCGACGAACTTTTCAATGGTAAACCAGAGTCACATGGCTGCATTCGCATGAAAAACAGAGATATTCTGGATTTATTCAATCAGGTAACTGTTGGAATGAAGGTTTATATTCATGAATAAAATGCGACTGGTTTTAGGTGTAGAGTACGATGGCAGTAATTTTTCAGGATGGCAATGGCAAATCAATCAACGTAGCGTCCAAGCTGTACTTGAACACGCCTTGACAAAAGTTGCTAATCATCCAGTTACCGTGCAATGCGCAGGGAGAACTGACACAGGCGTTCATGCACTTGAACAGGTTGTCCATTTCGATGTAACCGCTGAGCGTGACCTTCATGCTTGGATGCGAGGCGGCAACAGCAATCTGCCAGATGACGTCAGAATTACTTGGATAAAAGAAGCTGTTGATGATTTTCATGCACGTTATAGTGCAATCGCCCGCTTTTATCGCTATATCATTCTTAATCGTCCTATTAAATCGGCTTTATTACGTAACCAGGTTACTTGGCACCATAGTCCCTTAAATGAACAAGCCATGCATCAAGCTGCTCAACATTTAATTGGCAAACATGACTTTACCTCATTTCGTGCCCAAGGCTGTCAATCTAAAAGCCCTAGCCGAGCCATGTATTTTATTGATGTTTATCGGCAAAAAGAAAAAGTCATTATTGATATCTCTGCCAATGCTTTTTTACATCACATGGTTAGAAATATCGCAGGTGTATTAATTGATATCGGATCTGGAAAACAATCTGTAGAATGGACTCAGGAATTACTTGACGTTAAAAGCCGAAAACTGGGAGGAATAACCGCACCGGCTGATGGTTTATATCTCGGTGGTGTATACTACCCAGACCATTATGGCATAACCAAGCACCCAATTTTTAATAAATTACCTGCAAATGCAAGGCGTTATACATAGCATACATTTATTATATCCCGCTCTAACTTGTGACTAACGTATTGATTGTCCATACTTGTACCGTAAATACTTTAATACCTAATTGACATGTCTTTATTTTTATTTGCTATAAAACAAATTTAAACTAAATTATCTTCTTTAAACCACTGACAACTTAATTAATAATGAATAATTTTTTATCTTTCCAAATTCATGGTGGCAACGATCTCATGATCATACTTATGGAAAGCCTTTCAAGCCTATTGGTTTTTTTTGAAAACATCTCAACTGAAAATCCAGAAAAATTTCTTTACTCATTAGTTCCAGGTGTTTCGGGTATGGATAACATCCATCCTCTGCTGGTGCACTTCCCTATTGCTTTTTTATCCATTTTTTTTGCGCTAGATTTAGTTGCCACCTTAGCAAAAAAAAATCAGTGGCATCATGTTGCCAGTTGGTTTCTTTATTTTGGCACTATTAGTAGTTTATTTACCGTAATTGCTGGACTCATTGCTGCCAATACAGTTGAACATGAAGATAATGTGCATGAAATTATGGAACATCATGAACATATTGGTTTAACTATACTTATACTGGCAGTAAGCTTATCGCTATGGCGAATAATGTCTGGCGGCCTTATTTCCAGAATTGGAAAGCCTTTCCACCTCATGTTATCGGCCTTACTTTGTGCTCTTATCATTTTTGGAGCCGATTTAGGTGGTTTAATGGTTTATCAGTATGGTGTCGCCGTTAAAGCGGCTCAAGCTGTTCGAGCTGTTCGAGCTGTTGCAGTAAGTGACAACACGACCAAAAACACTTCGACTCCTCCTGCAAATGAAGCACCGGTTGCAAGCAACCCTATAGCTCCCCCTGTTCATCACCATCATCACCATCATAAACACGCACATTAAATTTCTGATGGGGGTAAAATTCTTAATCAGTTAAGAATTTTTATAGCAATTATTTTTGCTTTTGATGTTTATTAAAATAAATATCAGACATAAAAAAGCCCACATCAAGTGGGCCTCGTCCTGTTATATTTTTTATTAGAGACGACTGTAACGTATTAATTACAGTTTCATTTTTTAGCGTTATATTTTTTGTTATATCAGTGAAAACTGACCGCTTTCATGTTCCTCCTTTGTCACCTACTAGAACCCAATACTGTGTAATCAAGTTCACCCTGTAAGCGGGGTAGATAATACAGAAACCGACTGAGAATGTCTACAATAATGCACCATTATGTAGCAATTAATTGTAATATACTCTGAACATATACTTTGAAATAAAAGAAATCAGTGATTTTGATCCAAAATAGTGCATAACAATAGGCCACACTTCATTTCTTTATTGGTCGCACTCTTCATGGTCTTAGCCTTAGTTGATTTTGCTGATACGTTATGAAGTATTTATATTGCTAGATCTTCAAGGTTTAGCTTGTCACAAGCTAATTATCAGCTCAAAATATCGAACATTAGATTCATTGATTTTATTTCCCAAATAGCAAGAGTAATATAATACTCAATTTATATTCACATACTTGTTTCATCTATGCGTATCACTTCAAACTTACCCAGCTTTATTGCCATTCCACTTCTACTGATAATTGTTATAGTATCAGTACTTGTTTTCTCGCTCTCTTTCGCAATTTTATTAATTCCAATGGCGATCATCGGATTCAGGTTCTGGAGAGCGATTAGATTAGCCCAGAAACAGCAAAATAATGATGTTATTAATGGACAATATACTGTAATTGACAAGAAAGATGATGATTTATAGAGTTCGCAGTTTTACACTGAATTAAAATAAAACGGCATCACTTAATTGATGCTAAATATCTTTACAAGGAGATAGAGTGATTAATAAGATTCAACTTGATAATCCATGGGTGGGGATTTTGACTATTATCGTAGTCATTATTTTATCGTTAGTATTACAGCAACAAATCCAGGCGAAATTTGACAAAAGAAGACTAGAAATATGTCATGAAGTCGGCAGTTATTATATGTCTGCTGTTGGCACTTTATATGCCATCATTTTGGGTTTGGTGGTTAATGACGCATCTGTCAAATATGATGATGCCCGAAAATATATTGAACAAGAAGCAAATGCACTGATACAAGTTTATGCTTGTGCAAACTCTTTATCCGAAGAGTCAAAACTAAGCATTCAGGGAAAGTTGAATAATTATGTGCGTGATGTGATTGATATTGAGTGGGATAAAATGGCTTCAGGAGAACACAGCATCACCACAGCAACCCTATTTGCTAACCTTACCAAAGAAATTGGACATATTGAACCTGTTACGGAAAATCAAAAAGCTATTTATCCTAGAATGCTGGATTCATTTGCTAGTGCTGCAGAAAGTCGCAGGGGTCGCATTTATATTACCGACTATGGGATGCAATCTGTTGAATGGATATCAATGATCATCGGTGGGGTTATAACTATTTCATTCACTATGTTTTTTGTTATAGACAATATCGTGGCGCAAAAGATAATGACCACCATGATTGCATTGATCTTATCTATGAATCTTTATATAGCTTACCTTTTAAATAATCCTTTCACTGGAGGCTTAAGGTTACCCGATGATTATTTCGTCAAATTGCTGGAAACCTTTTCAAAATATAATTGATTACGGTTATGTAAAGAAGTTCTGCTAAAAATAAGCTTATATAATGATCTTTCAACTTAACGAATAATAAAGATATCTTAATGAAAACTTGGCGATTAACTTCAAAACATAAAAATTCATTTCATGAAACTGAAGCTTGGAGTAAAAGTAAACTCGAGATAATCCATGATATTGTTTGGAAAACTGGCTCATTTACAATTGAATCCAATACTAAACCTGAAATTGACTTGGTCAACAAGGAAGGTTTAGATCCTGACAATAATGAATATGGTTATGCGTTTGAATTTGAAGAATCTAGCAATGGTAAAGGAGAATATACCTATCCCGAAGGCCTTTCCTCTGAAGAAGAAGTAAAGCTAGAAGAGTTAATTGAGACAGATACCTTAGAAAAAACGGGTTGGGTTTACGAAGGCAACGAATACTATTTAATTGGTGAACTCGAATTAACGCTTATTTCCTAACAAGATATTTAGCTTTAAGGCGACAACCATTCCATTAATAAATTTTTTGATTTGGCAAAAGCGAAAAGGGAAATCAATAAGACACCCTAACAACACAAAATAAATAGATACCAAATTTTAATTATATTTTGTGCGTTATATAAATATTTGTTGCGTATAGCGCAACATTCTAAACTGTACTTATGATTAAAGGGCTCAGACAAAGACAGATGGTCCATTTGTGTTAATGGAAACTGGCGAGTTACTTTTGAATTTCATGAAGGCGATGCCTTCATACTTGATCATGAGGATTACCACTAATGACAATGTCCAATCTACCCCATCCAGGCGAATTTATACAAGAGATCTATTTAGAGCGATTTGGAATTACTGGCAGACAGTTGGCATTTAAACTTGGTGTTGCGCCCTCCACTATTAATAGAATACTAAAAGGTCGTAGCGGTATCAGTTCAAAAATGGCGCTTCGCCTATCAAAAGCATTGGGGCGATCACCTGAAAAAGCTGGCTGACCATGCAGGACTATTATGATTTATGGCACGCCAGACAATCCGTTAATCTTGATAATGTTGAGAAGATTGAATTTAAGGCCACTTAACCAATCGCCTATCACTTTTGAGCATTCTTCTCAGCTATGCCGGCAATTGAACCTTTGCAGGAATAATTTCCGGTTGGATACCCTTCTCTCCAACCCACTTGTCAGGCTTGGAAGAAGGTTGGTAAATATTATCCATCGCTACAAATAGATTTTTATCCTTTTGTGTTTAATCAACTCAATTCACCCGGAAAACAAGCGCCGTCTTCTACTCAAAGTTACTTGTCGACTAAAAAACATTTGTAAAGCGTATAGCATAGAGATACACTTAAATATGATTAAAAGTTTTCGCCATAAAGGCCTCCAACAGTTTTATGAAACCGGCTCAAAAGCCGGCATAGCCGCAGAACATGAAATGAAACTTGCTAGACAGCTACTTTTACTTAATGTAGCCAAGGTACCACAGGAAATGAATATTACCGGCTGGAACCTACACCCCTTAAAAGGTGATCTAGCCAACCATTGGACTGTAAAAGTAAGCGGAAATTGGCGACTTACCTTCACTTTTGAAGATAAAGACGCTATCTTGGTTGATTATCAAGACTATCACTAACAGGTATTTATAATGAATATGTTTAACCCACCCCATCCGGGTAGTATTTTAAAAGAAGACATTTTACCCGAACTGGGTATAGGTGTTACTGAAGCCGCTATCCAACTAGGCGTATCTCGTGTTGCTTTATCTCGAGTGATTAATGGTCGGGCAGCCATTAGTGCCGATATGGCCATTCGACTTGAAGCGTGGATGAGCGGCCCAACAGCAGAAAACTGGGTACGAATGCAAGCTGATTATGACCTTTGGCAAGCTCGACAAAAACCACGCCCGGCTGTTAAGTCTATTGAAATTACTCATGTAGCTTAACACTAACCAGGAATGATCTGACTGCATTTCCAATTGTCCTGTTACAGGACGCAGGCATTACAAAAAAAATATTGTATGTTATTGTTTTTAAATAAAACAAGTTTTATTTCGTTAATATAAACAATTTTATTTTGAAAAAATGCAGGTGCCATTAATCGATTTCAAGATGTTCTTACATGTCGAACAGAGTGATAATCTGTTTCAAAGATTATGCTATGTTTTTCAAAAAAAATTCAGACCAAATGAACTTCTAGCTTCTTACCAAGTGCATCAGCATATTTACTAAGAGTTTCGTAAGCGTCCGGCGCGACCGTCTATCCCTAGCTTTAGTCCTGTGATTTAGCATCTACCGATGCACCAGGAAACGGCAACAATTCATCAATACGACTATTCGGCCAAGCCGGCAGTTTTTCTAAAGTATCTTTTAGCCAGGC
>CAIVQX010000193.1 GCA_903908165.1 uncultured Methylococcaceae bacterium
ACCTGGGTTCCTTGACTACCGTAGCCGATTGTAAGATCTTTGTGAAACCCGGCTCGATTGAGATGTTTTGTTAAAGTATTTTCGTCTTTGACGTAAGCAAGTCGTGACATCTCAGCGCACAGTTCTGCATCATTTTGTATCCTTCCATTTTGGAAAAAATCATCGGCATCACCAGGATGAAAGAGCGATTGTCGGCTTGCATCATAGTATGTGGTTGACATGTTTCTCTCCTAAGTAAAGTGTTACATTAAAAGCAGAAAATCTAATCTAGATGAGAATAATAGGATAATTCACCCAGTGATGAGTTAAATTCCCTAATAAATTCAAGTTAAACAAATAACAACATAGTTAGAAAGTATATTCTAAATTTATTTTAATTCTAGTAATCTAAATCAGTTGCTATAAATTTTTTTAGATCCTTTCGGTGTTTGATTGCCCATCAAGATTTATTTAACTGAGTAATAGGTTATTATTGTGAGTATAGATTTTTAGATGATTGAAATTGGATATGCAAATGAGTGCCCATGAATACCGATAATATTAACGAAGTAAAAAATTACCTGCTTAACTTACAAGATGAAATCTGCAAGGCATTAGAATGTGAAGAGCCCGAAGCGCGGTTTATTGAAGATCTCTGGGAGCGTCCTGAGGGAGGAGGCGGTAGAACACGTGTTTTAGAGAATGGTCAAGTATTTGAACAAGGTGGAGTAAACTTCTCTTATGTTAGAGGCATTAATCTTCCTCCTTCGGCAACGGCTAAGCGTCCTGAACTGGCTAATCGTCAGTTTCATGCTATGGGTGTGTCTTTAGTTATTCATCCCCAAAATCCTTTTATACCTACTACCCATGCAAATGTACGTTTCTTAGTGGCGGAAGAACAAGGTTCACCAACGATTTGGTGGTTTGGTGGAGGCTTTGATTTGACACCGTTTTATCCTTTTAAGGAAGATGTTATACACTGGCATACAGTCGCCAGATCTGCATGTCAACCTTTTGGAAACGATGTTTATTCTAGTTACAAAAAATGGTGTGATGAATACTTCTTTCTTCCCCATAGAAATGAAACACGAGGTATAGGTGGTTTGTTTTTTGACGATTTAAATGAATGGGGGTTTGATACCTGCTTTGCTTTTATGCAAAGTGTCGGCAATCATTTTATTGATGCTTATTTGCCAATTGTACAAAAACGCAAGAATATCCCCTTCAGTGAGCGAGAGCGAGAATTTCAATTGTATCGCAGAGGTCGTTATGCTGAATTTAATCTCGTATATGATCGAGGTACTCTGTTTGGTTTGCAATCTAATGGACGAACAGAGTCAATTTTAATGTCTATGCCGCCATTGGCCCGTTGGAAATATAATTGGAAGCCAGAACCTGAAAGTGCTGAAGCAACGCTTTATAGCGACTATTTGAAACCCAAAGATTGGCTAGGTAATTAAAGTGTTACTATTTGCCATCTTAGTTGTGGCCCGCCACTGATAGGGATTCATGCATGCAAGGATTATTAAATAAAATGCAAGCCCGCTTGGAAAGCCCAGTACAGTACGAATTGCCGTTGAGTGATCAGCATATCGCAATAAATAATTTAATAGGTAAGTCCTTCAAACTTTGCTTTACTGGTAATATCCAGTGTGTACATTGCTCCAGATCCATTAAGAAAAGTTTTAATCAAGGCTATTGTTACGCCTGTTTTATCTCGTTAGCTCAATGCGATATGTGTATTATGAAGCCAGAGACCTGTCATTATGAGGCAGGCACATGCAGAGAACCTTCTTGGGGCAAAGATTTTTGTTTTAAGCCCCATATTGTCTATCTTGCTAATTCGAGCGGAATTAAAGTAGGCATTACACGACAAACACAAATTCCAACACGGTGGATAGATCAGGGGGCAGTTCAGGCGTTACCAATATTTAAGGTGCAATCTCGATATATGGCTGGATTAATTGAAATTACCCTAGCAAAACATGTCAGTGATAAAACCAATTGGCAACAAATGCTTAAAAATCAAGTTGAATCTATCGATTTAGTAAACACGCGTGATGAGTTATTGAGTAAATGTAATCGGGAGTTAACTGAAGTTATTCAGCGTTTCGGTCAGCAAACTATTGAGTTCTTAATTGATGAATCTAGCGTGGATATTCTTTTTCCGGTAGATACTTATCCAGTAAAAATCAAATCGTTCAATTTGGATAAAAATCCCGAGGTGTCGGGTATTTTGCAGGGTGTTAAGGGGCAATATTTATTGTTAGATACGGGGGTTATTAATATACGCAAGTTTTCTGGTTATGAGGTGGAAATCACACTTTAAAGATGCTAATTTTCGTTATAATCTTTCATAATTAAAAACTTTTTATTATTTGAATAGTTGCATAAAATTATGCTAATTATCTGATAGAATTGACCTTTTGATCTTATAGACATATCATGTGTTTGCCTTAGTAAATTATAGGCTCAGTGAATCAATAAATGCACCATATCTAAGAAATAACAATTACTCTAAAAATAATGTTAAAGGTTGAATTTCTGTACAACGCTTACCAGTTGTTATTATCTTATGTTAAAAAAAGCTAATCATGAGAAGCCGTCGAAGGATTAGAAAAACAGGCTCGAGTTTTCAGCGATTTTTAGCGAAATACATTGTTGCTTTATCAATAGTATTGGGCATAGTGTTTTTTTTGTTAGTCCGAGACGAAGTTAAAAATTCAAAATTTCAATCACAGTATCTTTCGGCAATAACTAAACAATTAAGTTTTAAACTTGCAGCTGGCTCGAATACTTCTGTTCGTTATCCAGAGTACGGTCCTTATGACCAAAGGCTGGGTTATACCGCATTGCCTGAAATCATTACACGCTTAGAAAAAGTAGGGTATGGTGTTGACTCGCAGGCAACTTTTTCTCCTAAGATGACCGAACTTGCAGATTACGGCTTGTTTAATATTTATCATGAGAAGTCTCAAGCAGGGCTCCGTATTACTGATAAATCAGATAAAGTCGTTTTTAATGTAGTTTACCCTGCAAATGGCTATCCTAACTTTAAAGCTGTTCCGCCATTGATTTTAGGAACTCTATTGTTTATAGAAAACCGAGAATTGCTTAACGATGATAATACAACTGTAAACCCTGCCATTGAATGGGATAGATTGGGTTATGCTGGTTTGCAATTAGTCGCACAAAAACTCGGTGTTATTCGTAATATTGCAGGGGGGAGTACATTAGCGACACAAATTGAAAAATATCGACACTCTAAGAATGGTTATACCAATTCTGTAGTGGATAAGTTTCGACAAATGGGTACGGCATCACTTAGAGCCTATATGATGGGCCCGAATACTCGAGAAATGAGGCAAGAGATAGCATTGTCTTATTTAAACTCTATGCCACTAGCCGCTACACCAAAGTTGGGTGAAATTCATGGCTTGGGAGATGGTTTATCAGCTTGGTTTGGGACTGATTTTGATCAAGTTAATGCATTGTTAAGTGCTAATGCATTAAAGCCGCCTAGACGTATCACACAGGAACAAGCGAAAGCTTATCGGCAGGTGTTGAACATATTATTGTCGCAGAGAAGACCTTCCTATTTTTTGGGTAAAGGGTACGATGCTTTGCAAAATTTGACCGATAAATATCTACGAATTTTGTCAGATCAAGGTGTTATTTCAACAGAACTTAGAGATGCAACTTTAAAAGTAGCTAATGTACGTCCTTCTAAGGTGATTCCTACATCGACACATTTTTTCACAGAAAAGAAAACGCAAAACGTTTTACGTGCTCGTCTTGCTAAAACATTGGGAGTAAAATCCAACTATGATTTAGATCGGTTTGATTTGACTGTTAAAACGACACTTGATTATGCTACCCAACGAGCCGTAACAAATAAGTTGAAGTTACTGAACCAACCGAATGAAGCGCGTGCTGCTGGGATATTAGGTTTCAGGATGCTTAATGAAAATGTTGATCTTTCACCGATTGTTTATAGTCTGATGTTGTTTGAACGAGGGGACACAGGTAATCTTCTTCGTATACAGACTGATAATTATGACCAGCCACTCGATATTAATGAAGGGATACGGTTGGATTTAGGATCGACTTCTAAACTTCGAACTATGGTCCATTATTTAGAATTAATCACTGATATTTACCAACAATATAATGATGTTTCTGGTCAAGCCTTACGTAAGATAGAACTTCACCCTAGAGATAATTTATCTGCTTGGGTAATAGAACAATTAAGATTGTTTCCTAACATTAAATTGGAAGACTTGCTTAATAAAGCTTTAGATAGGAAATATTCGGCGAGTCCGGGCGAGTATTTTTTTACAGGTGGAGGGCTTCATCATTTCAATAATTTTACTAAAGATGAAGATAGTAAAATTATGTCAGTTCGTCATGCATTGCGTGATTCGGTGAATCTGGTATTTATTCGTTTAATGCGAGATATTGTTTATCATCACTTATATAAGCCTGATGGTTTAGCTAGATGGCTTGAAAATACAGATAACGCAAAACGTAAAGAGTATCTAGAACGATTTGCTGATAATGAGGGGCAGGTATATTTACGACGATTTTATGATAAGTACTATGATAAGACTTCAGATGAAGTTCTGGAAATACTTACAAAAAAGGTACTTGCCAAACCCTCACGATTTACCATGTTATATCGATCAATTTATCCAGATAGGAACGAATCGGAACTTAAAACTTTCTTAATTGCAAATTTAGGTAAGGCCTCTATTGCCAATGAAGATATCTATGAATTGTATGATCAATATTCAATAGAAAAATTTGATTTACAAGATCAAGGCTATATAACAAAAGTTCACCCACTGGAATTATGGCTAGCTGGATATTTAGCTCAACATCCTCAAGCCACTCGTCAGGAAGTTATTAAGGCCAGTTACGAGCAACGTCAGGATGTGTATCGTTGGCTTTTTAATAATCACAGGAAGATGGCTCAGCAGCGACGGATCATCACGATGCTTGAAGAAGAAGCCTTTAACAAAATCCACAGCGCTTGGGAGAGGGTAGGTTACCCATTTGATTCATTAACACCTTCCTATGCAACCTCTATTGGTGCATCAGGCGATAGACCTGCTGCACTGGCAGAGCTTATGGGCATATTGGTGAATGATGGCATTAGATTGCCTATTGTGCGATTTGAAAGCCTGCATTATGCACAGGGAACCCCTTATGAAACTGTGATGAAAAAGATGCCAGATCAAGGACAACGTATATTTGCACCAGAAATTGCAAAGGTTTCACGTGGTGCCCTTATTGGTGTTGTCGATGGTGGAACTGCATCACGTGTTAATGGTATTTATGCTGATGCAGAAGGAAAGCTTTTGCCTGTGGGAGGTAAAACCGGAACAGGTGATCACCGTAAGCAAATATGGGGGCCAGGTGGAGTTCTGCTTGACTCTAAATTTATTAGTCGAGCCGCCACTTTTACATTTTTTATTGGCGATCGGTTTTTTGGAGTTATCACCGCTTATGTGCAGGGAGAAAACTCTGGACTTTACCACTTTACGAGTTCATTACCAGTCCAGATAGTTAAGTTTTTAAAACCGACTTTGTCGCCTTTAATTAATAATACCTTGCCGGTTGAAATAATTGAACCGTCATCAAAAGTTATTGTGGCAGACAATGTGGCACCGGTTGTTAAAGTTGCAGACTATAGTGGGGAGAAACCATTGCTTAATAAACCCATTGTGACGCTGTCAAATCCTCAAGTTAATAATGCTAGTGAGAAAGTATTGTCGCCTGTGGTAAAAGCACCAGTCAATAAACTTGTTAAGCGTCAAATTAATACAATAACTCCAAAAGCTGAAAAGCTAACAGATAATACAAAAATATCGCCTGTTGTTAAAAAAGATAGTGCGACCCGATATTATAAATATCCAGCTGTAGTGCAGCCGACAAATTAACTATCCATTGTCAGTTACAATTAGTCTTTTCATCTTGGCTTATCTGAATGCATGGATGGTGTTCATCAAGGGGAGGGCATAAACTCTTCAAGTTCAGCTAATTCAGTTAGCGTGTTAATATTAACAAATATTTCTGGCTCATCCTCAAAATTTACTTTAATCATGTTTTGTTGGTTTAACCAGTTTAAAACTTTACGCTGACCGCTGTCCAGATAGTCCTGTAAGTTGTTTTTTAGAGATCTTCTTAGAGCCAAAAAAATTGGATGTAAACGTTTACCATCAAAAGCCACCGCAACATCAACATCGTTTTCTGTAAGAGCGGTTAATATTTTTTGTAAATGTTCACCTTTTATTAGTGGCGAATCACAGGGGGCGATAAGTAGTATGTCTGCATCGGTGTTTAACATTGCAGTTAAGATGCCGGCTAAAGGTCCTTGAAAATCCTCAGTTTGATCTGCTATGACAGGAAATCCAAAGGATAGATAGGCTTCCCTATTTCGATTAGCATTAATTAATATATGTTTGGTTATTGTGCTTAGAGCAGTAATTGCATAAGTGACCAGTGGTTGTTTATTATAATTAATTAGCCCTTTGTCTTGGTTATTCATACGTTTAGCTAAACCACCCGCAAGAATGACACCTGTTATTTTATTTTGATTGTTTTCATGTTCGGACAGCATTAGTCAACTAATTTAAAAATGGATTGATTTGAATTTTCTGATCTAGAAAATATTACGTTGATATAACAAATTGATAAGCGGTTATTAAATCATTTTTGCGTTAAAATAGGTTTTTTTAAATCTTAAGTGCTCCTTTTTGGCGTGCTTATTTATTTTCTGATTGATAGGAATAGGTTCTCCAAATGAAACATACTTATAAAGTATCTATTTTAAGTCTTTTCCTCATTACAACCATTATTGCTTGTACAGCGACCCCTGAAAAAACAGTTGAACAATCACCTGTTCAAGCAACAGTCTTGGTCAACGACTATCCGACTAGAGATCGCGTTGAATATGTTCTAAATTGCGTTGCTCAGCATGGGGGCCTGACTTATATCACTCAATATGCTTGCGGATGTAAGATTGATAAAATAGCAGAAAAATTGACGTTTACAGAGTTTGAATCGGCAAAGACCTTTACTTATCTAAGTAAAGGACAAACCGGCGATGCTGGCGCTGTTTTTCGTGATCCAGCGCAATCCAAAGATTTAAGGACGCGACTTAAGCAAGCCGAGTCTGCCGCTGAGAAAAGTTGTTTTGTAAAATAAACAGGCTTAACAAGCACTTTATAAAACTAGATGAAATCGTTCTAAAAATTTGGTTTCATCTAGTACCTCGATACCTAGTCCTTTCGCCGTTGATAGTTTAGAACCGGCATCTTTACCGGCAACGACAAAATTGGTTTTTTTTGAAACTGATCCCGCTACTTTTGCCCCTAAATTCTCTAACAGTGCTTTCGCCTCATTACGCGATAAGTGCTCTAGGGTGCCCGTTAAAACCCACGTTTGCCCTGTAAGCAAATGTGCTTCAGCAGATGCATTTTGTTCGCTGTTCCAGTGAACGCCTGCCGCGATTATTTCTTTAATAATGGCTTTATTTTTTTCGTTGTTAAAAAAAGTCACAACATTTTTTGCCATTACTGGCCCAATGTCAGGTATTTTTATTAGATCTTCTGGAGCAGCTTTGGCAATAGAGTCTATATCAGTAAAATATTTTGTAATTGTTTTTGCGCCTTCTTCACCCACTTCATGTATCCCTAAGGCGGCAATAAAAGTACTTAGTTTTGTTGATTTAGATGCTTCGATAGAGTCCAGCACATTTTGCGCGCTTTTTATACCTTGCCCTTCGAGATCGGCAATATCAGCTATTTTTATTTTATAAATGTCTGCAATAGTGTTAAGAGTACCTTTACTATAAAGTAACTCAATTAACTTAGCACCTAGATTACTTATATTCATAAACTTACGCGAGGCGTAATGCTTTATTCGTTCGGCTCCCTGTGCAGAGCAGGTTAAGCCCCCCGTACATCGAAAAGCTGCTTGGCCCTCGGTTCTTTCAACAGGCGAATTACAAACAGGACAGTAATCAGGCATGATTATTGGATTTCTATGCTTTCCAGTGGATATTACTTTAACCACTTTAGGAATGACATCACCCGCTCTTTGGATTTCGATGCTATCGCCAATACGAAGCCCGAGCCGTAAGATTTCATCCATATTGTGCAGGGTGGCATTGCTAACAGTTACACCACCAACAAATACAGGTTCCAATCGAGCTACCGGCGTTAACACACCGGTTCGTCCAACCTGAAAGTCTACTGCTAATAATTGGGTAACATTATTTTGTGCCGGAAATTTTCTGGCAACTGCCCATTTTGGTGAGCGGGCAATAAAGCCTAATGCAGTTTGTAAGGTTAATGAGTTTATCTTGTAAACGATGCCATCAATATCCATGGGTAATTTCTCCCTATGTTGTTCCATAACTTCATAATTATTTTTAAAGTTTTCATAACTTCCTTTAAATGCATAACAATGGGGGTTTTTTCTAAAACCTAATTGATGTAAAAAGTTAAGAATTTCAGCATGATAAGTAAATTTTAGCTCGCCTACATACTCGCCTATGCTGTAGGGAATAAATTGCAAATCTCGTTTAGCAGCGATAGTTGGGTTCATTTGCCTAATACTGCCAGCAGCCGCATTTCTTGGGTTAACAAAGATTTTGCTGTTATCTTTGAGTGCCTGCTGATTTAGCTTTATGAAAGAGGATGTAGGCATAAATACTTCGCCTCGGACATCCAGTTTTTCAGGTGGATTTGTTGTTACAAGTTTAATAGGGATAGACTTGATGGTCTTTATGGTATGCGTCACATCTTCACCTATTTGACCATCACCACGAGTTGCTGCATAGCTTAACAAGCCATTCTTATAATGGATAGAAATTGCCAAGCCATCAAGTTTGGGCTCACTAAATAGTTCAAGTAATTCAACGTTAGTAGAAAGATCTTTGGCTGCTTTTTCAAAAAAAGCATACGTTTCATCAAGATTAAAAGCATTTGCCAGAGATAACATTTTTGATGAATGTTCTATCTTGACATAATCGTCTATGGGTTTTGCGCCAACTCGTTGTGAAGGTGAGTCTAGAATGATTAATTCAGGATGCTCGCTTTCTATAGTCAATAGCTTTCTGAACGCTTGATCGTATTCGGTATCGCTAACCGAGGGAGTATCGAGAACATAATACTCGTGATCCCATTGGTTAATCTGGGCTACAATTTTCTTATATTCAGCGTTCAATAGACTTAGGTACTTTCAAGAAGGTTGAAGGGGAGGCTGTTACCCCACCCCTATTTGATAGTTGTATGAAGATTTATAAGCTATTTCGTAATGCTTGGAGGTTTTTATCTGAGAATGGTTGCTTGTGATGATCCAGTGCATAGCCGTCTAATTCAATAGCCAATAAATTGATGGTGTCTATAAAGTCATCAAAAATGGTTTGGGCATCTTCTAAAACACCTGGCTGCATAAAAAACACTAATCCAGGGCTATAAAATGTCTCCAAGTTACTGGTTGGAAATGTGCCAGGATCAACCATTGAGGTTACACCGAAGTCGACAAGGCGATTAGCATCCAGTCGTTCATAGATTTTTAAATTACCATATTCAAGACCAACAATTGCAAAGGCATTAACTAAATCGATACCGTTAAAACCTTCTTCTGAGTTAGCAAGAAGGGTAAATTGAATAATGGCGGGTGCAGTTGGACGAGGAATGGGTTCTAAGTCATCTTCATCAAAATAGTCATCATGACTTGTTGGTATTTGTTCGCTGGATATTTCCTCATAATAATCGAAAATTTGATCATTGCTGGATGATTCATCAAAGTTGTCATCTTCATAATCGAGATAGTCTTTTGATTTTTTATTGTTTAAATAACTCCACGCCAACATGACCATGATAATCAATAAACCGGTTGCGATAATTACAATTCTTAATAGTTCTTTATCCATTATATTTCCGCCAGACTCACTGCTTCTTCAATATCAACTGCGACCATTCGGGATACACCCGGTTCTTTCATCGTAACACCTGCTAATTGTTTTGCAATTTCCATAGTGACTTTATTATGAGAAATATACAAAAATTGCACAGATGCCGACATCTCTTCTACCATTTTTGAAAATCTACCGACATTTGCATCATCAAGAGGTGCATCGACCTCATCTAATAGGCAAAAAGGAGCAGGATTTAGTTCAAAAATTGAAAACACTAACGCTACAGCAGTTAATGCCTTTTCTCCACCCGATAATAAATGAATAGAGCTATTACGTTTGCCGGGTGGTCTGGCAATAATATTGACGCCAGCCTCCAGCAAATCTTGTTCAGTTAATTCCAAGTAGGCTTGACCACCTCCAAATAATTTTGGAAATTTTTCTTGCAATCCAGTGTTTATTTTATCAAATGTTTCTTTAAAACGTAGCTTACTTTCTTGATCAATTTTATTAATAGCTTGATCTAAGAGTTGTAAGGCCTCTGTTAGATCCGCATGTTGCTCATTAAGAAAGTTCATGCGTTCAGATTGTGACTTATATTCTTCTATGGCGGTTAGATTGATAGTTCCTAGTCGTTCAATTTGGTTGGCTAATTCGTCAACTGTTTGTTTCCATCTTAATTCTTCAGCTTCTGGCCGCAGTTTTTCTAATATATCTTCGGCTTGTGCATCTATTTCTTTTAACTGTTCATTGATAGTTTGTTGACGAACTTTATTTTCTTGTAACTCAAAACGAATAGCATCCAGTGCTTCTTTTTGAGTGTCCAATGCACGTTGTGTACGAGTTTGAATTTCTGAAAGTGCTGTAATTTCAGATTCGATGTTTTCTTGCAAAAGACGTTGATTTTTTAAACTAATTTCTAGTTCATCTTTAATGATAATAGATTGACCTAACTGAACCTTTTCTTGATCTAATGGTGTTAAATTTTGTTGAATTTTTTTTTCAAGATTGACTATCCAGTCAATGGATTGCTGATATTGACCTTGTAAACGTTCAATTTGTTTAGTAATCGAAAGGTCAGAAGCCCGTAAAGACTCAATTCGGGTCTTTGTGGTGAAAACATGGTTTCTTGCTTCATTAACGGCTTTTTCAGTATTATCGTATTGATTTTGTAAAAATTGATTAGAGGCTTCCAAGTTATTTTTGTTTTGTTCTTGTTGCTCTAGAACGGTCTCAGCTTCTGCCTGCAATAGCTGAGACTCCGCAATATTTTCAATATTTTTGCTTGTTTCAAGTATTATTTCTTCAAGTTCATTAAATATTTGTTTAAGACGATGTTGTTGATGCTCCCAGCGCGTTGAATAGGCACTAAATTCAGCATTTTTCAAGGATAGTTCAGCCCCAAGTTTATTATGTAGTTGCTGGATAGATTCACGTAAAGTTTCAGAGTCTTTAAGTTCCGTTTCCGTGCTAGTTAACTGATCTTCAAAAGTATTAATTTCAGATAGAAGTTCGTCTTGACGTGATTTTAACAGGCGTAATTCTTTTTCACGCTGCAAAACGCCTACTTTACTGTCTTTGGTATGAGTCAGTTTGATCCAATTTGGACCAAACCATGTGCCGTCAGGGGTAATAACAGACTCATGTGGTTTTATGTTGGCTGATATTAGTCTAGCTTCAGCATAATTGTCTGCACAATAAATACCAGTCAATAAAGTAGTTAAATCCCACTGGCTAGTAATTTTGTTCTGTAACAGTGAGGGGATTACTTTCGAATCGGTATTAGTGTGATGTGAAGTAGACTGAGTTTCAAATAGGGTAAGAGATTCATTAGTCAATTGACTTAAGTTGGCAATTACTGATTCAGCCTCCATGAGGCAAATAGCTTCCAAATAACTACCCAGTACTGTTTCCACCGCTTTGTCCCAGCCAGAATCGACTTCCAGAAGCTCTGCTAATCGCTGTTTATCGCCTAATTTCACAGACTCTAGCCAAGTGCTTAAATTCTTGTTGTCTTTTCCCATAGCATGTTGTTGTAAGAGTTCTATAGATGTAATCTTACCTTTTATGCTTTGGCTTTCGGAACGACGAGTATGCAAGTAATGATGTAATTGTTTGACTTGTTGGCGTTGTTCGTTAATTTTATGATGTAAGCTTTCTAATTGAGTTTGGTAGTCGCCACGTTGAAAACCAATGATTTCGATATCAGCATCCAGGGTTTCGATGTCACTTTTTAATTCACTGGATGAGAGTTCTTCTTGCTCGCTTTGAAGTTTAGCGCTACGAAGTTGTAATTGCCGATTTTGATTCTCTAGTTGCAGTAATGTGACCTTATGGACTTCATTTTGCTCCTTGTGTTTTGAGCTTACTGATCGATAAGCTTCCCATTGTAGTTGCCAGGAAGCTCTTTGTTGCAAATTTTCTTGTTGAAGCTGGATGGTTTCTTCTTGTTTTTCATGAGCAAAAAGATAGTTTTCCTCTGCTTCTAATAGGGCTTGTTTTATTTCATCTAAAGCTTGTATGTCAGAATTAATTTGGCTTAGTGATTGGTCAGCTTGGAGGCGAGTACGATTGATTTCATGCAAAGTATCTTCATGAGTGGTTTCGTGGTGTTTAATAGCCTGCTCAAGTCCGCTTACTTCTGCAACGATAGAGTAATAATCGCTTTGTGCTTTATTGAATTGGTGTTGCTGGGATTTATGATCAGATCGTTTTGTTTCGATTTCGATATTGATGTCACGTAAATCAACAAATAAACGGTTATGTTCAGTAGCGATAGCTTGTAGTTTGGTTTCTAATGACTTTGTAGCTTGGTGGTAAGTATTCCAACGCATGGCTAACAATTCCAACTTGAACTGACGTTCTTGTTTTTTTAACGCAGTATATTTCTCAGCTTTTTCAGCTTGTTTTTGTAAATGTTTAATTTGTTTATCAATCTCTTCCCTAAGGTCATCGAGTCGTTCTAGATTTTCCCGTGTATTTTTCATACGGTTTTCTGTTTCACTGCGCCGTTCTTTGTATTTGGAAATACCTGCAGCTTCTTCAATGTGCACTCTTAACTCATCAGGTTTGGCCTCAACCATCCGTGAAATAGTGCCTTGTTCGATAATCGCGTAACTTCTCGAGCCTAAGCCGGTTCCTAAAAACAGGTCAGTGATATCTTTACGTCTACAACGAGAGCCATTCAATAAAAATAAGGACTGCCCATCTCGACTGACTTGTCGTTTGATGGCTATTGAATTGTATTGTGCATATTCGCCACCTAACGTGCCTTCGGAGTTATCAAAGACTAATTCAACTGAGGCAGTGCTGACTGGTTTACGACCAGAGGAGCCGTTAAATATGACATCAGCCATATTGCCGCCACGTAAATGTTTGGCGGAGCTTTCACCCATGACCCAACGAATAGCGTCAATTATGTTAGATTTGCCACAACCATTAGGGCCAACAATTGCTGTTAAATTACCGGTAATTGGAATAACGGTTGTATCAACAAAAGATTTAAAACCTGATAGTTTGATTTTTTCTAGCTTCATAGCTGGGGTTATGTAGTCTTAGCCTTGATATATATAATGTTATTATCGATGATATTTAAACGAGTTTCGACTTTTAATTTATACATATCTGCTTATTATTCATTTTAATAACTAGTTGTTTTGAAAAAGACGTTGCATTTTTTGAAGCACAGGCATTAAATTTATAATGGTTTAAAATTTCTAGGTGTCTAACTAATTCAGAAAATACAAGCCTTACAGCAACATTTTTATTAAAAATTAATGGCGGCGATGTTATTATCGTCCTTCACTATTTAATTTGGGTAGTTAGCGATGCTTGTGATGGTTTTTAAAGGCTTTCAATATATACTACTATTATTTCTTTTAGAAAATGTATGAAAATAAAAATTAATATTTTGAGTATCATCACTTGTCTTATCCTAAGTGCCTGTAGTAATTCGCAAACTAAAGATAATGGTGATTTTGAAGTGGAGGCTATTCGAAATAGCATGAAGCCGACAACAACTTCTCCAGAATTAAACTTTGTGCAAGGCTGTAGTACTGAATTATCGACTTTTTGTGCCAATGTAACCCCTGGTAATGGACGTGAATTGGCCTGTATTTTTGCTTATGAAGATAAACTGTCCAGCGTCTGCGTCAATGCCCTATATGATTCAGCCCAGCGGCTTTCGAATGCCTTGGTAGTAATGACTTATCTTGCCAATGAATGTGAAGCGGATATTGATAAATATTGTTCACATGTTCAACCTGGTACGGGCGGTATTTTAGCTTGCATGAAACCTTTTCAGAAAGTTTTAAGTCCATCTTGCAACAAAGTTATCCAAGATATTGGCTCTTAAAAGTAATGTACAAGCAGGATATGAATTGAGTATTCAACTATTTCTTATTTTAAAAAATGATAGAGAGTGGACGTATGTTAAATAGTAAAGTGTTATTACTTTTGATGGTAAGTATTCTTACTATTAGTGGTTGTCAGTCAACAGGTGGTCAGTTAGCGAGTTCTGGTTCGGACATTACCCGTAATGCAAATGTTGCACTTCAAAGTCTTTATGCAAATAATTCAGAAGCCTGGCAATTATCAAGAAGAGCTAAGGGAATATTAGTTTTTCCTGGCGTTGTTAAAGCTGGCTTTTTAGTGGGTGCACAATACGGCACAGGTGGCGTATTATTTAAACATGGCAGACAATCAGGCTTCTATAATATTGTGGCAGGATCCTATGGTTTGCAAGTTGGTGTAGAATCGTTTAATTATGTTATGTATTTTATGGATAATGAGTCATTAAATTATCTAGAAAAAAGTCAAGGCTGGGAAGTGGGTGTCGGCCCAACTATTGTGGTCGTCGATAAAGGTTTTGGTAAGTCCCTAACGACAACAACTGCTAAGGATGCAGTTTATTCTTTTATTTTTGGTCAAAAAGGTTTGATGGCAGGAATTGGTATGCAGGGCTCTAAAATTAGCAAGATTGACCCGGACTAATGTATAAGAAATTGCTTTGCCAGATATAACAAAAAGATCCTGAATACAGCACTAACTTAAAGCTTTTGTAGAAAAGTGGGTGCTGTATTTTGTTGGAGGGTCATTAGGCCTTAAGCTAATGGCATAGATTCTATATCGTTTTTTGAAAAATGATATTGCTGACCACAAAATTCACAGCCCACTTGAATATCTCCTTGCTTTATTAATATATCTTCCAGTTCTTCTTTACCTAAGGCATGAAGCGTTCTTTCGATTTTTGAGTGACTGCAGGTGCATTCAAACTTAATTGCTTCAGTGTCAAATAATCTGACGTTTTCCTGATTGAATAGTCTATAGAGTAAATCTTCACAGTCCAAATTGAGTAACTCCTGATGAGTGATCGTGTTAGCTAGTATTTCAATCCGTTCCCAGTCGAGAGTATTATTTTTTTGTGAAGGAAGTGCCTGTAATAATAGCCCCACTGCATGGTTTTCGTCTGTAATCATCCATAGTAGAGTTTTGAGTTGCTCAGATTGCTCAAAATAGGTTTGTAGTGCGGCTGCTATATTGTCACCCTTTAAGGGAACAATTCCCTGATAAGGTTGACCATCATCAGCTTCGATAGTTAAGACTAGTTGACCTTGTCCAAACATGGATTCAAGAGATCCTGTTTCGACATGATCATTGCTCCGGAGTAGGCCACGAATTTTTCGATCATGGGTCGATTGGGCAACCAACATTTTAATGTCACCATCACCTTGTGCTTGAAGTATTATGGAGCCATTGAATTTTATGGTTGCGGATAACATTACTGTAGCGACTAATGCTTCCCCTAGTAATGCTTGTATGTTATGAGGCCCCTGTTGATTTTTTTTAGCAGTTTGCCAACTATTTGTTAAGTTAACCCATTGACCTCTAATGTCTAAATCTTCAAATATAAAACGTCGTAAAATGTCTTGTTCGGTCATGATCTTCCTTTCAAAATCGTTGGCTTTGGTTATAATCAAATAGTAAAGTAAGATTAAAATAACTAAATTTTTACATCAAAATAACATAAGCCATGAATTTGTCATTAAAAAAGCTCGTTTTGCCTCATGCATCAGAGGCGTTGCCGGGTAGAAATACACAAATATCTGTTACTAATAAACACTTTGTAACGGGCCAACCCATTGCACCACCTTTTCCTGGTGAATTAAGACAAGTTTATTTTGGAATGGGGTGTTTTTGGGGGGCGGAGCGAAAATTTTGGCAATGTGTAGGCGTTTTTAGTACTGCTGTTGGCTATAGTGGTGGCTATACGCCAAATCCGACTTATGATGAAGTGTGTTCCGGTATGACGGGTCATAATGAGGTTGTGAAAGTTATTTATGATCCAACCATAATTTCATTCGCGGAGTTACTTAAACTTTTTTGGGTTTCCCATAACCCCACTCAAGGCATGAGGCAAGGCAATGATATTGGCACGCAATATCGCTCTGCAATATACACGGATACTGAAGAGCAGTTTAATGAGGCTCTTGCATCTAAAGATTGTTACCAACAATTACTGAATCAATCAGGATTTGATCAAATAAGTACAGAAATTATGCCAGCTAATGTGTTTTATTATGCTGAAGACTATCATCAGCAATATCTTGCCAAAGAACCTTTGGGGTACTGTGGTTTAGGTGGATTGGGAGTGAGTTTTGAGCAGTGAGGGTAAACGATAGACAAAAAAAAGGCAGTTTAAAAAAACTGCCTTAAAATATAGGAGTGATATAACGCAACTTCAGCCATAGGGTTTAAAAGTTGGTATCATTCTAACAGTAAGAAATAAAATAAAAATGTGGCATATTGTCGCAGGGTACAATTTAGTGTTATAAGCCAAAAAACTTGCTGATTTGGTTTTGATTCTTAACTCTGTATCTGTGATCTCAGTTTCTTTAAATTCTCTCAATTATTGTTAATCAAATGCTTTCACATATTTCACCAAAATCTCAAATTTCTGTTCGCCAAAATCTTAAATGGCTCTTTATTCTCAGAAACTTAATGATTTTTTGTGAAATTATTTTGATTGTTTTGTCAGTTTATGGACTTAGACTGCATTTGCCGGAACAACAGCTTTGGTTGGTGGTTTTATCAATGGGTGCGGCAAATATTTATACGTCAATGCGCATGCAGACTGACGATCCGGTAACAGAGCACGAAATCTTCTCACAAATCTGTCTTGATGTTTTAGCCATTGCGGTATTGTTGTACTTGACAGGAGGTGCTTCAAATCCAATTACCTGGGTATTTTTATTGCCGTTAATTATTACCGCAATCATGTTGCCTCAGGCTTATGCTTGGTACATGGTTATATTGACGACGTCACTATACACAATGTTAATTGCTTTCAATGTGCCTTTACCTTCTGTAGAGCCCCATATGCCTGATCCGGATCTGATGCAGTTGAGTATTGAAAGTTATAAAATGTTACAGCATGCCCATGCAATGAATGACAAAAGTTATTTTAGTCTTCATATGTTTGGTATGTGGTTTGGTTTTGTTTTTAGTGCTGGATTAGTTGCTTTTTTTGTAGTTGAGTTGGCTAGAACACTTAGGATTCAAGAGCGAAGTTTGGCTGAAGCCAGAGAAAATGCCTTACGCGATGAGCGCGTTGTCGCATTAGGAACTTTAGCTGCCAGTGCAGCTCATGACATGGGAACACCATTGGGTACTATAGCAATAGTTTCTCATGAATTAGAACAAGAGTACCCCAGTCATCGTTACCCGGATTTGCATCAGAAAATGCTAATTATCCAGAATCAGATTACACGCTGTAAGGATGCATTATCAGTCATGTCAGCATCTGCAGGTGAAATGCGTGCAGAGTCCGGTAGCAAGATATTGCTAACTCAGTATCTTGATGATGTCATCACGCAATGGCGAGTTCATCAGATAGGGGTAAAGTTAAATTTCATTATTGCTCCCAGTGTCGTACCAGAAGCTATAATAATCGCTGAGCGAACGTTGACACATGCTCTAATAAATATTTTGAATAATGCTGCTGAAGCGACGCCTATAGAGGCGGGTATTGAGTTTTATGCTAGCTGGGATTTGAACGAAGTCACTATAAAAATTCGGGATTTTGGCGAAGGATTTTCTCCAGAACTGGTTGAGTTTGCAGGAAAACAGCCTGTTGTGAGTAAAAAACGTGGTTTAGGTGTAGGTTTGTTCTTGACGTACTCAACGATTAATCACTTAGGTGGTAAAATTAAACACTATAACAGTGATACAGTTGGAGCTGTGGTTGAAATCACTTTACCCCTTTTTAATATAGAGATATCGGATGATGATTTCTGAAATGGATAGTCCTCGACTATTGCTGGTCGATGATGATGAAACTTTTTGTAGTGTATTAAAATCAGCATTAGAAAAACGAGGTTACGAAGTTTTAGTGGCTACTAATGTAACCGATGGTGTTTTCCAAGCTGAAAAACATACGCCTGAATACGCTGTAATTGATTTGCGTATTGGTCATGAGTCGGGTTTGGAGATGGTTAAAAAATTAATCTCTTTGGATGATAATACTCAGATTATTATGTTAACTGGTTTTGCCAGCATTGCTACGGCTGTTGAGGCTATAAAATTGGGTGCTGTGCATTATTTAACTAAGCCAGCCAATGCAGATGAAATTGTTAGTGCACTTCATAAAAATGAAGGTGATTCATCGGTTTTAATTAGTGAAAACCCACTATCGATTAAGCGCTTAGAATGGGAGCACTTACAGAAAGTGTTGATGCAACATGAGGGCAATATTTCAGCGGCAGCTCGGGCATTAAGTATGCATAGGCGAACTTTGCAACGAAAGTTGGATAAAAAACCGGTGCGAGAATAGTCGGTTTAATTATTAAAATTATATCTTCATGTTTTCTAAAGACGTCTTTGATCAGGATTGTCGTCAGTGTAAGAGGTTGGCTGATTTTTTGTGTGAGGTTAAACAAGCTTACCCTAACTACTATGCTAAACCTGTTCCTCCTTTTGGCGTAAAAAATCCACAATTATTAATTGTTGGTTTGGCGCCTGGAATGCATGGTGCCAACGCTACAGGTCGACCATTTACGCAAGATTTTGCTGGTTTGTTGCTTTATGAGACGCTTTATGAGTATGGTTATAGTAATCAATCAAATTCCGAATCATTAACAGATGGCCTTGAGCTTAGGAATTGTCGCATAACTAATGCTGTAAAATGTTTACCTCCCCAAAATAAACCAACAGCTTTTGAAATTAATCAGTGTAACCATTATTTGGCAACAGAGTTAAAAACCTTGCCAGAGCGATCTGTCATTTTAGCTTTAGGCATGGTTGCCCATCAAGCGGTTCTGAAAGCTTACAAATTAAAGCAAAGTAGTGCTATCTTTGCTCACAACAACCAACATAAGTTACCTCATGGGAATACATTAGTTGATTCCTATCATACTAGTCGCTATAACATGCAAACAAAGCGCCTAACGAAAACCATGTTTACTGATGTTTTTTCCGGCATTACGGAATTACTTGCAAAAAATGATGGTTAATATCATAGCTATTGATTGTTGATAAATGCACGGATTCATCATTCAAAGTGAGTAATAACTATTACCCTATTAGCAGTGATACAATAGTGATTTTTCAATATTACTTATAAGGTTTTTTATGCGCATCACTCATTTATTTACGGCTGTTTTATTACTTGTTTCTGCATCTGCTTTTGCTGACGTTCCATTGAATCAATCCGATATATTAGGTACATGGCAAATTGATAAGGAATCTCTTCAAAGTGACGGAAGTAAATCAAGAAGCTTAAATAGTACTTGGACTTTTAAAAGTGATGGAACTATTGAGGGCATTTCTCAAGAATCTGATGCTCATGCTAGGGTTGAGTCATTACGTGCTACTTTGAATTATTCACTTGAAGATGGTAAATTGCTGAAACAAGCTGCTCCTGGACGGTCAAAAATAGAAACATGCGTAGCTATTGAGAAAGAAAATAATAGAATGGTGCTTAAATGCCAAGCCATTTATTTTTTCATGACCAAAAAATAAGCAGGTTGGGGTGCATACACACCCTATTGGTTAAGTAATAGCAAATAGATTGCTAATGAGATATTTTCTAACTGAGTTGGATGCCCCCCCTTATTTTATAAGGTCAATATCTATTGGCGTTTTTGGATTATATTGATGTTGGCCTGTATTTTGGTTATTTTTCTAAGGTCTGGTGCGAAAGTTATAGGGCTTGTCTTTTCATAAGGTAAGAAAAAAGCTTTATTGATTCTTTTGTACGCCATAAAGCAAGATAATTTATGCGGTAAAAGGCATAGATGTTTACGTGATTTTTATTTCTTATAAAAATTAGTGGGTAATTGTCTTCGAGAATAATACCAGCACAATTACACCAGTTATAATGAAGCTGATACCAATAAATCCGGCAAAATTAAGAGACTGATGATAATAGATCCAAGCAATTATTGAGATAAAAGCAATACCAACACCAGACCATATCGCATAGGCAACACCCAACGGAATAGAATTTAGGCTGAGCGAGAGAAAATAAAAGGAAGATGCGTATCCTACAATGACAAGAAAAGAGGGCGCCCAATTAGTAAAGCCATCAACTGTTTTAAGTGAGGAGGTTGCAATCACTTCAGATACAATAGCTAGGGTAAGATAGATCCATGGCATTGATTATTAAATCCTGACCTAAATTTTAGTAGTTTAGATTAAATATCTAAAAATAATTTCTAGATATTGTAAGCCTGTATTGACTAATTTGCTCGACATTTATTTTATATATTTTTAATAAAATTATCGAATAATCAACTATATGCATGCTCAAATTATAAAAATTAATGAAGCGAATGAATTTTACTTCGATGAAGGTTGTTTTATTTTAGAATTGTCAAACACGGATGCTGACCCCAATGTGTCAATTGCCAGAGCCAGGGTTAAGCCAGGTATGACGACTAAACTCCACCGATTAAAAGGCGTTATTGAAAGATATGTTATTTTGTCGGGGAAAGCTGAAGTTGAAGTGGGCGATCTGGGTTTGCAACAACTCTCGGCAGGTGATGTTGTGATCATACCCTCTTTATGCACACAAAGAATTACAAATAGTGGCGTTGAAGATCTAATTTTTTTAGCTATTTGCACGCCACCTTTTACTGAAAATGTGTATGAAGATATGGAATAAGTGTTTGTGGGTTTATATTGTTTAGCCAACTTATATTTATTTATGGGACCTAATCTTAGTAGGTTAATGGAATCGTAAATTTTTATATTAATTGTATTTCTCAATAACATGAGGTTGTCAATTATGATTTTATGGATCCTTTATGGTAAATGCTCAATTTTATATTTTTGTTTAAGGTTAATGTAATGCAGCTTATTTTAGAAATTCCTGATCAATATATTGAAGGCGAAAATCAACACGAACTCGCTCAAAAAGTTAAGTTGTACGCGGCAATGTTAATGTTTCAATCAAGTCAACTTTCTCGTCGAGAAGCCAGTGAATTTGCAGGTATTAATGTATTTGAGTTTTTCGAGGCTTGTAAAGAATTTAATATTTCTGTTCTAAATGTTTCTTCAACTGTTGTAGAGATAGATATTTCAAATTAATTTACCCATTTTTAGTGTTATTTAAGTTGTAGTTGATTTCGATCAATAATAAATTTTATTTTTAGTGCGAGAATGAACTACCCTAATAAGGGTTAGACGAGGTTTGTTTCTTTCTTAAAGTCTACGAAAGAAGCAATCATAATTTACATTAAAAATTGGAAAAACTATGAAAATTGTTAGCCATTTATTATTATTAGTTGTAACTATCGTAACTTTAACAGCTTGTGAATCAGGCACAGGTCCAAGTAAGCCATCGGGCACGAATTCAGCTCAATCATCAATCAAATAAGCTAATTTCTACCTAGATCAGGTATAAGTTAAGTTTCTTATATCGTAATGAAAAATCCTATTTGATAATCGGGTAACTACTACAACAAGTTACCCGAGTTTATTAATCACTGAAAATTTTTGATCACTGTGAGTATGAGAGTCAGTGAGACAAGGTTCAACAATTGATTTTAATAAGTTGAGATCAATAATCTCAACACTACGTTGTTTGATAGTGATGACTTTTTCTTTGCTTAATATGGTTAGTTGTCGACTAATAGTTTCATGACTTACGCTAAGATAGTTGGCTATGTCATTTCTTCGCATACTTAGGTTGAATGTGGTGTTTGAATACCCTAAAGAACCGTACCTTTTTGATAACATTAATAAAAAGGTTGCCACCTTGACTTTGGCAGAACTTTGTCCAAGTAATAGCATCTGTTCATGATTAGTCGTGATCTCTTTGCTTAAAATACGTGTCATTTGGTGTTGCAGATTAGGGATTTTTAAGCATAGCTCCGTTAGTCTATCAAGCGGTAATTCACAGACGGAACTGGTTTCTAAGGCATCAACGGAATTACTAAAGCGACCCTGGAATAATGCATCTAAGCCCATTAATTCGCCTGGCAAATAAAATCCAATAGTTTGTTCCATTCCTTCTGAGTTGATGATATAGCTTCGGAAAGATCCTGACTTTACGGCATATAAACTTTTGCATATTTCGTCTTTTGAATATAGCAGTTCATTGATTTGTAAGGGTCTTTTGATTTTTATAATAATTTCAAGTGCTTCAATTTCACCAACTTGAAGTCCGAAAGGCAGGCATAAATCAGATAATCTGCATGTTAAACAAGTTGTTTGGGGGGGGTTAGGAGTCATCAGTTTGGTTTGGATTCAAAGGGTGGTGCTTAGCTACTAAAGATACAGATGACTTTGCAATATGATGGTACATTTTAGTCGTATTTGTATGCTTTTTGTGAATATTAAAGTTACTCAAGATGAAATTTGTAACTTAAGTCAATTCTAGTTAACGCTAGACATATTTGAAATGATTGATTAAATAAAAGTGACAGGCATTTTTTCTTTTAACTTTAAAAAACGATGATAGCGTGTTGATGAAATATCTCCTTTATCAACTGCTGAAACCACTGCACAGCCTTTATCTTTTGTGTGTTTACAGTCATTAAACTGGCACTCATCAATAAGTGCTTGGAATTCTCTGTAGCCATAGGCTAATTGATGTTCTGAAAGACCTGCCAATCCAAAAATGGCAACACCCGGACTATCAATTATATCTCCACCTTCAATCAGATGATAGAGTGTCGCAGCTGTTGTGGTATGACGACCATGTTTGGTCGTAGCGGAGACTGTGTTGGTTTTTATGTCTTTATCAGGAATGATGGCATTAGTTAATGATGATTTACCCACTCCTGACTGTCCTGCCAAGATACTAACTTGACCTTTCAAGGCATTTTTCAATTCATCTATATTTGATGATACGCGTGCACTTACTTTATAAAGTGGGTATCCTAATTTTTTATAATTAAGTAATTCTTTTTCTATAATAGTCGTCTGAGGCAGATCAGTTTTATTCAGTACTAGTGCGGCTGCTATATTACGATTTTCACATACCGCTAAGTATTGATCGATTAATAAAAAGTCACAATGTGGTTCTACAGCGAAAACAACAAAGACAGTATCTATGTTTGCTGCAATCGCTCTATTTTTACCGTTTCTCGATGGCCGCTCAAGCACTGAACGCCTGGGTAGTATTTTTTCTATACGACCTTGATCAGGTGAAGAAAGCGTCCATAAGACCCTATCTCCAACGGCAACTGTTTCGAGTCGCCTTAAGGTTTGGCAAAGTATGATTTTATGGTCATATTCAACTGCAATACCTTGGCCTAAATGGGCAATAACCAAACCTTCATTTAACTCAGTCATTAAGCTTTAGATTCTAAATGAGCAATACGAATAGCAGCGGGTGGATGGCTATAATGAAAAGCTGAATATAGTGGGTCTGGCGTTAATGTATTGGCATTTTCTTCATAAAGCTTAACCAGTCCGCTAATCATCTTACTTGCTTGGGCATTATTCGCTGCAAAATCATCCGCTTCAAATTCAAACTTACGTTGAAAATATGCGCTTAGAGGTTGCATAAAAAAAGTAAATGATGAAGAAACTAACATAAATAATAGTAAGGCAGTAGCGTTTGATTTTTGTTCTAAAGCTACACCTAAGCCTGTATAAAACCAATCTTGATCGATTAACCATCCTAAAATACCAAGACTGATTAAACTCATAATAGATGTTGCGATTAGCATTTTTATAACATGTTTGCATTTAAAATGCCCTAGCTCATGAGCCAGCACAGCTTCTAATTCTTCATCATCAAGTGAATTAACCAAGTTATCGAAGAATACGATACGTTTATTATTGCCCAAGCCGGTAAAATAAGCATTTCCATGGCCAGAACGTTTAGAGCCATCCATTATGAATATGCCTTGACTGTTAAATCCACAGCGTAGAAGTAGGCCAGAAATACGTTCTTTTAGAGTGCCTTCTTCCATTGGAGTGAATTTATTAAATAATGGAGCAATGACTGTAGGATAAAGCCAGCTCATTAACAAAGAAAAACCCATGATAATAGCCCAGGCCCAAAGCCACCAAGTTGAACCTATATTGTCCATAATCCACAATATAGAAGCTAACAGAGGCAGGCCTATGAGCGCACCTAATCCTAAGTGCATTAATTGATCTTTAATAAATTGATTAACAGAGCTTTTATTAAAGCCAAATTTTTCTTCTATGACAAAAGTTTGATACAGGCTAGTAGGTATTTCAATAAGTGTTAATAAGAGAAATATAGTCGCGGTGGCTGCTACACCTTCAATGAGTGGCGAAAGACTGAAAGTTGACCAATAGGTAAAAATAATATTAATTCCTCCACCCAGCGTTAATAATAACAAAACAATAATCCCTAAGGCACTATCTAAATCACTGAGTTTAACTTTTGTCAGAGTATAGTCGGCGGCTTTTTGGTGTGCTTCCAAGCTAACCTTCGATTTGAACGCATCTGGCACTTCAGAGCGATGATTTGACACGTAGTCTGATTGTCGTTTTGCCAGCCAAAATTGAATAAAAGAGGAAATAAAGAGGAAGAATATAAAGATGATGGTAAAGATATTCATAGTGTGGTTGTATTAATTATAAGAGTTAGACGTATACATTTGCCAATGCTACACTAACCGACACCTAGAACACAATGGAATCAATAAATGACGCAGGAATCACAGCATCTTATTTGGATTGATCTTGAAATGACAGGTCTTAATCCGGATACTGATGTCATTATAGAAATAGCAACGGTTGTTACCGATAAAGATTTAAATATTCTTGCGCAGGGTCCGGTTCTTGCAGTTCATCAGTCTGATGAAGTATTAGCGAAAATGGATGAATGGAATCAAAAGCATCATGGCGTCTCCGGTTTAATTGATCGAGTGAAAGCTTCACCTATTAATAACGCCGAAGCTGAGCAACTCACAATTGAATTTCTCAAGCAATGGGTACCTGAAAATACATCACCTATCTGTGGTAACAGTATAGGTCAAGATAGACGTTTTTTATATCGTTATATGCCTAAGCTTGAAGCTTATTTTCATTATCGAAATATTGATGTTTCAACACTCAAAGAGCTAGCAGCTAGATGGGCGCCAAAAGTTAAAGAAGGTTTTAATAAAGAATCAACGCATCAAGCACTTGATGACATCATTGAGTCCATTGAAGAATTAAAGTATTACCGAGATAACTTTATTAGGTATTAGCTATGAACCAATTGATAGCAATCGCTTTAGGGGGTGGATGTGGTGCCGTTATAAGGTTTTTGATATCGTCCGGACTCTATCAATGGCTAGGCAAAGGTCTTCCTTATGGAACCTTAGTCGTCAATGTTATTGGTTCTTTTTTAATTGGGTTGCTCAGTGAAGCGCTTATTCTTCAGCGTCTTGCATTTAGTCTTGAATATAGGGCGGCCATACTGGTTGGTTTTATTGGTGCCTTCACTACTTTTTCAACTTTTTCCTTAGAAACAATCTATTTGATAGAGGAGGGTAGTTTAGCCAAAGCCGCTTTGAATATTGTAGTTAGTGTATTGGGTTGTTTATTCGCCGTATGGATAGGTCTGCTATTTGGTAGAATGATATTTCTCTATTCAGCGGGTATATTTCAATGGAATGGAGTTGTTATTGCTTATGGGTTGATCTTAGTCAATGTTATTGGTGCTTTTTTAATTGGTATAATTTCCACTATTTTAATGCAAAAAGTGGCGCTATCAATGGAGCATCGCGCAGCTCTTATGATTATTTTAGTAGGAGCTTATCTAACGCTATCTGGATTATATCTAGTTTTATTTTTGATTGAGCAAGGTTATACATTTGAGACCCATCCCACAGTTGTATTGGCAACATTCTTGGCTAACAGCCTAAGTTGTCTTATGGTTATTTGGTTAGGATTATTTGTGAGTAAGCAGATATGACTATTCTTCGGTCTGAAGAGAAATACTAGGTGTCACTCTTATTATAAGGTATAGCTGGATTGATTGACCGCCGTGAGTAAATACTTCGTCACTTAAGTTTTATCATTGGAATTACCTTCGATCATTCATTGAGTTTTATAATAAGTCTGAAAAAATAGCTAGTGCTATCGAATGGTACAATTTAGACTTGAATTTAAGAGTGTCATTAATTGATCGGCTATGATGCATGGCAAAAATGCTTTGTTCTAAATTGGCTAATCTCTCACATATAATTATTATTCCTGAAGGAATTTTCTTAAAAAAGGTAAAACAACGTTATGCTAGACCCTCGTTTATTTAGAACTGATCTTGATTTTGTTAAGGAGCAATTAGGCAGGCGTTCATTTAATTTTAATCCAGAGTCTTATCTTGAGCTTGAGGCTAAACGCAAAGAAGTACAAATTAAAACTCAGGAGTTACAGAATGAACGTAATAGTCGATCAAAAGCGATTGGGCAGGCAAAAGCTAATGGTGAAGATGTTCAGTCATTATTAAATCAAGTTCACTATTTAGGGGATTCGCTTAAAGTAGCAGAAACTGAGTTGTCAGCTATTCAGCTAGAAATGGAATTTTTAATGGAAGGCATCCCGAATATTCTTGATCAAGCTGTGCCTGATGGAAAGTCTGAAGAATTCAATGTAGAAATTACTCGTTGGGGAGATATTCCCAAATTTAATTTTGAGGCAAGAGATCATGTAGATTTGGGGGCCAAATTAAATGGAATTGATTTTGAGTTAGGGGCTAAAATTGCAAGTAGTCGCTTTGTAGTATTAACGGGCCCATTAGCAAGATTACAACGAGCAATTATTCAGTTAATGATGGATATGCACACGGAAGAGCATGGCTATGCTGAAACGTATGTACCTTACTTAGCTAATGGAGACAGTCTGAGAGGGACGGGACAGTTGCCTAAGTTTGAAGCTGATCTCTTTAAAGCCAGTGATGATCCAGTGTTATATTTGATTCCGACGGCAGAAGTTCCGGTTACAAATCGTGTGAGGGATGTCATCATTGATGCTAAGGATTTGCCGCTTAAGTTCGTATGTCATAGTCCCTGTTTTCGAAGTGAAGCAGGGGCCTATGGACGTGATGTCAGGGGCATGATTCGTCAGCATCAGTTTGAAAAAGTTGAATTAGTACAAATTGTAAGGCCGGAGGATTCTGTTAGGGCTCATGAAGAGCTTACTAATCACGCTGAAAATGTACTAAAAAAATTGAATTTACCTTATCGTAAAATGTTACTGTGTGCAGGAGATACTGGCTTTTCATCTTCAAAAACCTACGACCTTGAAGTATGGTTGCCTGGACAGGGTAATTATAGAGAAATATCTTCATGTAGTAATTTCAAAGATTTTCAAGCAAGACGTTTGCAAGCGCGCTGGCGTAATCCCGAAACAGGTAAGCCGCAATTGGTACATACTTTAAATGGCTCTGGTTTGGCTGCTGGTAGAACACTCATTGCTGTCATGGAAAACTATCAGGATGCTGAGGGACGTATTCGAATACCAGAAGCCTTATTGCCTTATATGGGTGGACTGGCTATTATCCAATAAAGAGTCATTTTAGGAGGCTCTTTTAATGGTCATGAACGGGAAGCTTAACCCCATTAAAATGCTTAAATAGCTAGTATGTTGGCTTTTAAATCAGAGAGTTGCATATCAGCAGGGCTCTTTAAACTGAATTTCATTAATTAATTATCATATGACTATTACAACACGTTTTGCTCCGAGTCCAACAGGCTATTTGCATGTTGGTGGTGCCCGTACGGCATTATTCTCTTGGCTATATGCCCGTAAACACGGTGGCAAATTTATTTTACGTATTGAAGATACCGATTTGGAGCGATCCACTCAATCATCAATTGATGCCATTCTTGAAGGAATGGCGTGGTTGGGGTTGGACTATGATGAAGGGCCTTTTTTTCAAACCCATCATTTTAATCGGTATAAAGAGATTATTCAGCAATTACTGGCTCAGGGTGATGCTTATTATTGCTATTGTAGTAAAGAAGAGTTGGAGCTATTGCGCACTGAACAAATGGCCAATAAAGAAAAGCCACGTTATAACGGTAAATGCAGGTCTTCAGGAAAATTAGAACAAGACACTGAGCCGGTGATTCGTTTTAAAAACCCAGTTGACGGGGTCGTGGTGATCCATGATTTGGTTAAAGGTGATATTACGGTTGCTAACAAGGAGTTGGATGATTTGATTATCGCTAGAGCTGATGGGACACCCACCTATAATTTAACAGTGGTTGTAGATGATATGGATATGGAGGTTACGCATGTTATCCGAGGTGATGATCATGTGAATAATACCCCTAGGCAGATTAATATTCTTAATGCCTTGAATTCTAAGCTTCCCAAGTATGCTCATTTACCAATGATTCTTGGGCCAGATGGTGCCCGCTTATCTAAGCGACATGGTGCAGTGAGTGTGATGCAATTCCGTGATGAGGGTTATTTACCGGAAGCGTTATTGAATTATCTTGTTCGGCTAGGTTGGTCTCATGGTGATCAGGAGATCTTTTCTATGGATGAGATGGTTGAGTTTTTTGAATTGAATGATGTCAATGTGTCAGCATCGACCTTTAACATGGAAAAATTGTTGTGGTTAAACCATCAGTACATTATGAACGGTGACACTGCACATATTGCTCGTCATTTAAGTTGGCATATGGGGCAGTTAGGTATTGATCCAACAGAGGGCCCCCATTTAGTTGATGTTGTAAAGTTGCTCAGGGAGCGAAGTAAAACATTGGTTGAAATGGCTACCGCCAGTCTCTATTTTTATAAAGAATTTGATGGTTATGAAGAAAAAGCGGTAAAAAAGAATTTTACGATGGGTTCTGATCAGGTTTTAGCTCGTTTACATGATGAATTGCTTGCGGTCATAGAATGGAACGCTGAAAAAGTACATCAAGTGATTGTCAATCTTGCTGAGGCTTTAGGGTTAAATATGGGTAAAGTTGCTCAGCCTCTTCGCTTGGCAATTTGCGGGTCAGGGGTATCGCCGGCTATAGATTTAACTTTAGCATTGCTTGGACGAGAAAAAACCTTGTCTAGAATAGATAACGCCATTAATTATATAAGAAATTTAAATTAGTGTTGGATTTTACAGGTAATTACTGTAAAATTTCCGTTCTTTACTTGGGGCCATAGCTCAATTGGTAGAGCGCAACACTGGCAGTGTTGAGGTCAGCGGTTCGATTCCGCTTGGCTCCACCAAAAGAAAAGATATTTAATAGCTAGTCCCCATCGTCTAGCGGCCTAGGACACTGCCCTTTCACGGCGGTAACAGGGGTTCGAACCCCCTTGGGGACGCCATTTTAATGGTGTATGTTAATTATACTAGCCATATAACAGAAGATTTAGAGATTGATTCTTATGGATCATCTTATTAGGCCTGACTAAGCCCAGTTTAGTCCCCATCGTCTAGCGGCCTAGGACACTGCCCTTTCACGGCGGTAACAGGGGTTCGAACCCCCTTGGGGACGCCATATAATGAAAGGCCTATCTAATCGATGGGCCTTTTTTTTGCCTTAACTTTATTATCTAAAATTCTCTTTTACTATGCATTCTTTAGGGCCAATTTTAGTATAATATCCGTTGAAGCAATACGTCCTGTCTTTGTAACCCCAATAGGATCTTTATGAGCATACTAAAAATAGTAGCTGGTTTAAGTTTAGCAGTGATTATTTCCCCAGCATTCGCAGAAGAAAAATTTAAAGTTTGTGCGGATCCGCTTAATCCTCCTTATTCAACAAAAAAAGGAGAGGGGTTTGAAAACAAAATTGCTGAACTGTTTGCCAAAGAAGTAGACCATAAAGTTGAGTATACTTGGTTTGCACAGCGCATTGGATTTATACGTAATACCTTAACAGCATCAGTAAATGATCGGGATGTCGACAGTGATCAGTATAAATGTGACATCGTAATGGGGGTTCCTGCTGGTTATGATATGACGTTAACTACATTACCTTATTACACATCAACTTATGTCTTGTTAATTGCCAGAGGTCGTGGTTGGGATGATATTAAAGATGCAACACAATTAACCGAGCTGCCATTGGAAAGACAGGAAGCCTTGAGGATTGCTATGTTTGATCGTGGCCCTGGAACCACATGGATGCAACAGAATGGCCTCCTTGATCAAGGTGTTTCTTATCAATCAATGTCGGGTGACAGCGAAAATAATGTGGCTATGCAAATAGATAAGGATTTCAAAGCAAAAAAGATTGATATGGTTATTTTGTGGGGACCAATGGCTGCTTATGTTATGTCACAAAGTCCAAAAAATAGTTATTCGATGGTCTTAATGAAATCAACACCAAAAATAAAGTTTGATTTTGCAATGGCTATGGGCGTTCGAAAAGGTGATAAAGAAAAAAAAGCTATGCTTGATAAGTTGATTGTTAATAAAGCCAATGAGATTGCTGAAATTATTAAGCGTTATAACATTCCGCTAGTATCTATTAATAAAAACTGATTCAATAATTAATCTTTAGAAATTATTGTGTCGGTGTTGTTATCGCTTTCTAGAATTATCTACGATTAAATAACGATACAAGGTGTGAAAGTCGAGTAACTTTATCATTGTTTAGTTGATGCCATTGAAAGCGCCAGTTCCAATTTCCAGTTGTAGTACCAGGAGTATTCATGCGGGCTTCAGTGCCTAATTCCAAAATATCCTGCATGGGAATAACAGCAAGATTGGCAACCGATCCTAATGCGGCTTGTATGAGAGCACAATGGAGTGACATTGACGGATTACCTAGATAATCATAAACGTAGTTTTTTTCGTGTTCACTGATACTGTTCGACCAACCTACAGTCGTATCATTATCATGAGTTCCCGTGTAAACAACACAATTTCTTTCATAATTATCCGGCAAATAAGGATTGTCAGAGTTCCCTCCAAACGCAAACTGTAAGATTTTCATGCCTGGTAAATTGAATTCGTCTCTCAGTGCTTCTACTTCATCAGTGATAATACCTAAGTCTTCAGCGACTAAAGGGATTGCCCCCAGTTTATTTTTTATTGCATTTAATAAGGCTTGACCTGGAGCTTTAACCCATTCTCCTTGTTGTGCTGTAGGCTCGTCCGCGGGTATTTCCCATGCTGCCTCTAGGCCACGAAAATGATCAATACGGAGAATATCAAATTGTTCAAGTTGAGTTTCCATTCGTTCAGTCCACCAAGCAAAATTTGTTTTAGCAAGGTATTTCCAATCATAGTGAGGATTGCCCCAGCGCTGACCAGTGGTTGAAAAATAATCAGGTGGAACACCAGCAACAACTGACATGTCGCAAGAGTCATTAAGTTTGAAAACTTTACGATTAGACCAGACATCTGCGCTGTCATAGGAAACGAAAATAGGAATATCACCAAAAAGGAAAATACCTTTTTCATTGGCATGCTTCTTTAAACTCATCCATTGTTTGAAGAAGATATATTGCTCGAATTTAATATTGATAATGTTTTCGGCTAAGCGTTGTCGTGCTTCAGCTAGAGCACTTACATCTCTCTCCTTAAATGGCTTGGGCCATTGAATCCATGATTGTTTATTAAAGACATTTCTCAATGCGATAAATAAGGAAAAATCATCAAGCCAGAATGCTTTTTCTGCACAGAAATGTATAAAGTCATTTTTATCTTGCTCGGTGGCTCGATCTATAAAACCTTTATAAGCTTTCGCAATTAAGCAGGTTTTGTTGAATGCATAGGAGCCTTTGCATTCAGTACATTGATCTTCTGGATGTAACCAATTTAATGCGACTAAACCATCGGTATCTATTAATGTTGGATTGCCAGCATGGGCAGATAAGCATTGATAAGGTGAGCCATCTGCATGAGTCATACCTAAGGGCAGGGTCTGCCAGACGCTAACTCCTGAATTATGGAGAAAATTTACAAAGTTATAGGCATCTTGGCCTAAATTACCTTGCTTGTCGGCGCCTGGTAAAGAGGTGATGTGGAGAAGCACGCCTGCTCGGCGTTTATTTAAAAGGTTATTCACGCAACAGCCTCTAATTGATGTCCAGTACCTAGATGCATTTTACTTCCCCGCCTGAGGGATTCAAGACTTAGAATTCAATGATACATTAAGTTCAAGTGAATATGTCATTTAAAGATATTTCTTAGTGTGGCTTTAATTTAACACAGTCTTTTATTGCCTGTGGTTTTATATTAAAAGCGGTTTAAATGCACTTTATTGTAAGCCTACTTAAGCTTTAATTTATGCTTATCTGCATCCTGAGCTTAACGTATTTTTTGTTATTATCGCTATAAAAAAGGCAACTGAATATCTATATAATCATAAAAAAATTTAATGCTTGTCATATAAAGCACTAAGGAATCTATTAGGGATTAATTGTCTTGTCAGCGAAGGTTAACGAACATAATGTAATCTTTGACCAAGCATGTCAGGCGTAACTAATAC
>CAIVQX010000194.1 GCA_903908165.1 uncultured Methylococcaceae bacterium
ATATATAATGATTGTCTAAAAAGTTAGCTCGCACTATTATTTTTGTCATTATATCTAGGAGATGAGTGTGTCAAAACCAACAATTGCTCAAATAGTGAAAACTGTACTATCTGCTTTTATAGGCGTACAAAGTGGGCTGAACAGTAAAAAAGCCTTTGAAAATGGATCGCTCTCTACTTATGTTATTGCAGGTTTAATTTTTACTGGATTATTCGTATTTGCCATCGTTTTTCTTGTTTCTACAATCATATAGAAACATAAAGCTAAACTATCTCAAATAAATAAAATTAGGCTCAAGCTATGCTTGAGCCTAATTATCGTTTAACTTAATTTTTATTCTGGTGACTTAAAACTTTGTTTTATGTTTTGAAACATTTCTTTAAGGCCACTAAATAAATTTTTCAAAGAAAGGGCTTCTTTGGTAACAAAAACTAAACGAACCACCGCAATTGCTATAAATCCAATTATTGAAGGTCCAACTTCAAAATAAAGTGACTTAAAAATACCAGCGACGCCAGTAAAATCACCTTCATTTTTTCTATCGGCACCTTGAAGTGCTTCATAACCAGCTCCACCTTCACTTGCTCTTAATGCTTCTAAAATATAAATATTCAAATTGACAAGAATCAAATGTATAACAAAAAAACCTATGGCGCCAATTGCAACCCACATTAAGACATTACCTGTTTTTGCTTTAACAGCTGACTGATAAAACCAGAGAGCCACAAAAATCATTACTATACCGCTTATCATAATTTACACTCCTAATATTCTATTTTATTTATATTTTTGTAAGAAAATAATAAAGAAACCTACATTTTATTATCATTTCAGAGCCTTTTTTCTCAACAACCTTACATGACTCATATTTCTCCCCGCCAGGTGTTATTTGTTTTTGAATTTCTCCGTTTTCAACAAAATATTTAATTGCAATATTCATTTCTTTAGTTCGACCTACAGAATCAGTCGCTTTTGTTTGCAAAACACCATTATCCTTAAAATCCCACTCAACAATTACTTTTTTCTTTTCTCCATCTAATTTAGCCGCTTCAGCATTGAGTTTCCATTTCCCCAAAATTGTAGAATTATCTTTTAATACCACCTCAGCATTCACCGAAATCGCACAAAATACTGCTAACAACGGTAATATTTTAACGTATTTTTTCATTATTATTATTGCCCCTATTCAATCAGCTTCAAAAACAGAGTTTAAACTATATCACATTGGTTGTAGAGCTTTAACAACATTAGTCAAGAATAGTTATTTTACCTTTTATATTTTTGTGATTTTCAACAATAACCCTTGACTTTATAATTGCCTGAAGTATCATGCAATATCGGTTTGCTATGAAATTAGCAATTTCTCAAATATAAAAATTTTAGGTAGGAGTCACATTAGATGGGATTTATTTTAGATCTAACTGAAACATTAAAAACACCAGCTGGTATGGTAGGTGCTGTTGTTGTTGTTGCTGCTGTATACGGCCTTTTGAAATGGATATTTGCTCCTCATCCAGACGACGAAAAATAAGCCTGACAAACCGTCTAGAGCTATACCCTAGGTCGCTTCCTACTCTTTCTAAGTTTAGTTAGCGACTATACCGCTGTATAAATTTATAACAATATATTCTTTCTAACTGTATTATAATTTGCACATTTTCTTAATGAAATGTTCAACATTATAACCTCCAACATTTTAGCTCTCCAATCTAAACAAGTTACCGCTACAGGAATTGGATTATTCCGCATTCTTTACGGCATTGTGACTTTACAAGAAATTTTTTTCCTGCTTTATTTCAACCATTTAATTTTCGACCCTATACCTTATATAGATGTCGAGTTCCCGATGATTCCTTTTTTTTTATGCCTTTGGGGAATTATTGCCAGCTTTATAACATTAGGTTATCGCTATCAATTTGCAGTTATTACTAACTACATCTTCTGGATCGTTTTTGTTAATTTCACTACTATGCAACGTGATTTTGACGGTGGCTTTGATTCATTTATGATTGGACTCGGTTTTTTTCTAATTTTTATGCCTGGTGACCGAGCATTTTCAATAGACAGCCTTAGGCTCAAACTCAGCACTCCTTTTACGCATTACAATACTTATCCAAAAAATACCGTTTCAAGTCTTTCTTACTACCTACCAGTCTTTGTTTGTCTTGGCTTCCTATATTTTGACTCAGCCATACACAAGCTATTTGCTGAACACTGGCGAAATGGCCTTGGTTCTTGGCTACCATCGACCCAGCCCTACTATGTTTCCAGTCTTGACATGTCATTTTTGCTTAACAATGAGCTATTACAAAAAACCATAGGCTATACCATCCTAGTTTTTCAATTTACCTTCATATTTTTTTTCTCTAATCACCGATTACGATGCATTTATTTACTAATTGGCCTAGGAATGCATTTAGGGATCACCCTATCCTTAAATATTTATCCTTTTGGAATGGGAATGTTAATATGCTATACACTTCTAGTGCCTTTCAGCTGGTGGCGATCTATTGCCAATCTGTTAACGTCCACACAACATTCTTTAACCGTATTTTATGATCAACAATGCCCCTTATGCAGTCGCACTATACTCATTCTTAATCATTTTGATATCTTTAATTGCATAGATTTCAAAAGTGCACAGAATCATGCCCAAAACTACCCCCTTATATCCAAAATAAAACCAGAAACACTATTGCTTGATTTATATGCATTGGACAACTCAAATCATATTTATTCAGGCGTAGACACTTATATACAAATTCTGAAAAAAATGCGTTATTTATATCCGGCAGGCGTTATATTGAGCTTACCGGGTATCTACACACTCGCAATAAACAAGTATCGTTCTATTGCCGACTCCCGCGCACGAATCACTTGCGATTCTGACTGCCTAATATCACCTGCACTAAAAAACAACACCTTATATCATAATATTTTTGAAACCTTCGCCAAGAGTAAACCCAAGGCTTTTTCAAGAAAACTGGCCAAAATATTTATCGCTATATTCATTTTACAAATAAATAGCACCCTACATTACGGACTGATTTACAGACTGGATTTTAATGCGAAACACAGCGCTCTCAGCACGCCTATTGCAGAAGCCAGTAACGCACTGATTATGGTTTCATTAACCTTTCTAGGCATTACACCACATGCGCTTTACCTACATGATCATTTTGCAGGTTATGACCACATATTGGCTATTACTTACACAGATCAAAATGGTATTGAAAAGTGGTTACCTTTTGTAAACGAGCAAGGACGATTATTAGCCCCAAATTGGGGACGTGTGCACTCGATGTGGGCAAATATTGCAGTAACACCCACCATTAATAATACACGGTTGGAAAAGTTCATCATGAAAGTGACCGCTTTTTGGGGACAGAAAGCTGGTTTAAATCTCGACAGCACAGTATTTAACATTAAACTTAAAAGAATTTCAGCCCCTAACTACTGGGTTCATGATCAATTACATATAAATATTTCTGCGCCATGGACAACGATAGGCACCGTAAAATGGACTGGTAAATCAATTTCATTCGACTTACCAAAAAATATTAATACCTTATAAATAATCAACACAACTAAACTACTTTTAGTATTGCATCATCATTCTAGTCATGATATAAAATACACGTGCTTTATAAATTGGCGCACAATAAATAAAATAATTTAAACCCATTGGAGGATATATTTATGAAAAAAATCTTAGCACTTTTAGCTATGGCATTAATGATTGTTGGCTTGTCTGGCTGCATGGATGATCCAGATGGTTCAAAACAAAAAGTTTCTAGCTCAATCGCACTTTAAGCTAAACAAACTGCTACACAAAAAACCCAGCTTAGGCTGGGTTTTTTTACTTCTTTTTGTTCAGACTATTATTTCCAACAATAGACTCAAAAACCCTATAACAATCGCCCCCACAAATCATATTCATCGGCTTCCTCGAGAACAACCTCTACAAAATCACCCACTTTAAGATGTGTTGCTCCATCAATAAAAACTTGTCCATCAATTTCTGGTGCATCCGCTTTACTTCTTGCTACCGCACCCTCTTCTACCACCTCATCAATAAGAACAGTTTCAACACGACCAACGCGTTGCTGTAAACGCTCCGCACTTATATCCGCCTGATGCGCCATAAAACGAGCCAACCGTTCTTGCTTCAACTCTTCTGGAATTAAATCCGGTAAATCATTGGCAACGGCACCTTTTACTGGAGAATAAGCAAAACAACCTACTCTATCAAGCTGCGCTTCCGTCATAAACTCCAGTAACTCTTCAAATTCCTGATCAGTTTCTCCGGGAAATCCAACAATAAAGGTACTACGCAAGGTAATATCAGGACAAATTTCTCGCCACGCCTTAATTCGCTCTAAATTATTTTGACTTGCTGCTGGACGCTTCATCAGTTTAAGAATACGACTATTAGCATGTTGAAAAGGTATATCCAGATACGGCAAAATTTTACCTGCAGCCATTAGTGGAATAACCTCATCTACATGAGGATAAGGATAGACATAGTGCATACGCACCCAAATACCCAAATCACCCAATGCCTCCGCTAAATCATAAAAGCGTGTTTTAACCGAACGTCCTTTCCAATCGTGGTTTTGGTATTTTAAATCAAGGCCATACGCACTGGTATCTTGAGAAACTACCAATAACTCTTTAACACCTGCGTTAGCCAAACGTTCAGCTTCCTTCAAAACATCATCAACCGGCCGACTAACTAAATCACCACGCATTGATGGAATAATACAAAAAGTGCAACGATGATTACAGCCTTCAGATATTTTTAAATAAGCATAATGATTAGGTGTTAGCTTTATACCTTGAGGTGGCAAGAGATCAGTAAATGGATCATGTCTCGGCGGCAAATGTTCATGCACAGAAGCCACCACCTGCTCCAAAGCATGTGCACCAGTCACTTTTAATACCTGAGGGTGACGTGCTCTTATCTCTTCTTCTCTTGCACCAAGACAACCAGTAACAATGACTTTTCCATTTTCTGCCAATGCCTCACCAATACTGTCCAGAGACTCCTCAACAGCCGCATCAATAAATCCGCAGGTATTAACGATTACCAAATCTGCATCTTTATAAGTTGGTGAAATATCATAACCCTCTGATTTTAGTTGGGTCAAAATTCTCTCGCTATCAACTAGCGCTTTTGGACAGCCTAAACTAATAAAACCAACGGTAGGGATTTTGCTCATAAGTATCTGTAAAGTAATGGTGAATAATTGATTTTTAAAAAAGACGTACAGCCGAGCATTCTATCATCTTAGAACGCCAAATAATCAAAGCTTACATTTCATAATTCAACATCCTCATTAATATGACGACTTTAATCTATAGCTCCTCAATTAGAATCCATTTAAATCTAATAGAAAAAGAAAACTAAACCTTCCTACTATACTCTGTTCAATTATTTTGTTAAAAACTAAGCTTCCTTTTCTGTTTAACAAAAACTCCTATACTTATTAAAAGCAATAAGTGCATCAAAAAACATCTTATCAAAAAAATAATAAGAATCAGAAAGTTATTTAAATTCTGACGTTAGATATATCTGTAATTAATTATTTAACTCAACTAATTATGTAATTTTCACAGTGCTTAATTTTTACTTATAACTTTTATTTCATCAGTAAAAGCGTGCATAACTTCGGATTATTTCTAAGATCAAGCCGGAAACCTATCAGTAAGGCCTAAAATGCGACTATTTATTTTTACAGGAAACATAGTAATAGGTTTATTATTATTATTCACTGAAAGTACAAAAACTTTAGCCAATACTACGACAACTGTAACTAAACAACAGAGCAGACTAGTGCAGACCAGTGATGTTTGGACTCGAATCCGTCTAGGAACAAAAATATCTCAAGTACAATCCCAAAAAAACGATGTCACTAATTATTCCGAAAAAAATTCAACTAAAGCCCTTGTAAGTCGAACATCTAATCTCAATAGAAAAACCAATTCTGATCGACTACTTATATTTCCAAAAACCGCTGATACACCTATGTATAGGTATACTGAATATGGTCGCCTTAAACATAATGTATTAGTATTCAAAAACACCCATAATCAAACAGATTTTGACTCAATAAAGGTCACACCTAGTTCTGGCTCATATAACAAACCATTTATAAATCATGCTTTATCATTAAGCGCATCCATATCTACCCACAAAACTAATATAAAGCCTCAGCATCCGCATAAAATAAGCCAATACGATCGAATACATAAACATATAGATTGGTACACTCATCACAGCGACTACCTACATGAAGTTACCGAACGTGCTCGCCCTTACCTTTATCACATTGTTGAAAGTCTTAGTCAACATCACTTGCCTTATGATCTTGCATTATTACCCATTGTAGAAAGCTCCTACCAAGCAAATGCACTATCATCCAAAAGCGCCGCTGGTTTATGGCAATTTATTCCCAGAACAGGCCATGATTTCGACTTGCATCAAAGTAAGCATTATGATGATAGACTCGATATTACCGCCTCTACTCTTGCTGCCATGCGTTATTTGACATATTTGAATCAGCATTTTCATGGTGACTGGCTACTAGCTTTAGCCGCTTATAATTGTGGTCAAGGTACTGTCGACAATGCTGTTAAAAGCAATTTAGCAGATGGCATTGCAGTTGATTACTGGTCATTACATTTACCTGAAGAAACACAAGAATACGTCCCTCGTTTTTTAGCCTTATCAAACATATTTGCAAACCCCAATGCACATGGATTAAAACTTAATCAACTTAAAAATGAACCCTATTTTGTCCACGTGAAAATAGATCAGAAACACGATATTGAGTACTTAGCAGAAAAAGATTTTAAAGAGCTCGCTCAACTTGCCAATCTTAGTTATGAACAATTTAGCCGTCTTAATCCTGGCTACTTCAAGCTTAAGCTTCCATTGGATGGGCCTTTTAGGCTTATCATGCCGGCAATTAATGCCGATCAACTCCATCAACGATTAACCAGTATTAATCTACTTCCAAATAAATCCGCTGCGGTATCAACAAATTTATAAACATCAGTTAGACTTATTGACCTCTCATACTAATTGGGTTACAAACGTGAATAACTATTTTCTTTTATCTCACCATTTTTGGCCTAAAGAACTTAAGAAAACAACTGACTAAAAAACCTATAATTAGGCAGATTGATAGAAATATTCACGAAAAAAGATCAAAATCGTCTGAATTTTAAAATATATTTTGACATTCCTTTATTTACACTTATAATTATGATAGCTTGAAAATATGATTTACCCTCTGTTTACCGTTTCGATGTTTCTCCTAGTAGTAGCTCGTCCTAGTTTCATTAAGTAATTTCTAACTTTCTCTGCTTTACCAGCCTTTAAGGCTTTATTACTTAATTTTCTATAGGACTTCAATATGTCAACAATTACTACTGGTACTGTTAAATGGTTTAACTCTGATAAAGGCTTCGGTTTTATCGAACAAGCATCAGGTCCTGACGTTTTCGTACACTTTCAACAAATCAATAATTCAGGTGGTTACAAATCACTGGATGAAGGTCAAAAAGTTTCATTCAGCGTAACTCAAGGCCAAAAAGGCCCACAAGCTGAAAATGTAACTGTTATCTAAATTTTTTTAGCTAACTGCAGAGCATTAGCTCCGTAGTTAGTATTTAAAATAAAGAGTCTATGGCCAACTAAAAAATTTTTATGTGGCCATAGACTTTTTTTATACAGGGTATATCATAGAACCTGTAAACCACAAGGGGGCGACATGGCTTCGACGTGGGTAGCGAAACCTTGAGTGCATGCCGAGGACTGTACACCTCGTAAAATCTACAGAAACTAAGTATTCGCAAATGACGAAAACTACTCAATGGCTCTAGCTGCTTAAACACAGCACCATTCCTTTGACCATCTGTGCTTATGCGGGTGGAGTTCAGTTCGCTGAACGCTCAGAGGTCATATACATAAGATCGCGCTGAAGCCTGTCCGGTGTGGATGCGCTAAAACCTTACGGAATCGCTGATGATTTTCTTGGCTCGACGGGTAGTCATTAGCTAAATTAAAGAGCGAGATAAGCATGTAGACCTTATGGCGGAGTACTTGCGGACGGGGGTTCAATTCCCCCCGCCTCCACCAATTCAGTATCTTAAGAAGTTTTTTAAAGTACACTAAACCCTCAAGTCATAAGGCTTAGAGGGTTTTTTATTGTCCAACGAAATGCGTCAATGTACAATAAGTACCAGTAATTGTTGCTGGTAATTCTACTGGTAAACGATTAAAGAGGTTTTAATTTACCAGCATATGGGCTTCGCATGGCTAAAACACTGAACAAACTTGCACCTTTAACAATAAAAAGCATGATTAAAAATGCCACTATAAATGGTAAGCAAGAAAAAGCCTCTGATGGTGGCGGTTTATATTTTATTGCAGAACCTAGTCGGTCTTCGTGGTGGCGGTTTGATTATCGAATTGCTGGTAAACAAAATTCTTTATCTGCTGGTATTTATCCAGAAGTAACACTCGCAAGTGCCAGAGAAAAAAGAGCGGAACTTAAATTACTGGTTTCAAAAGGAATTGATCCAAGCGCGCAACGTAAATCTGAAAAAGACAGTAAAAGTGGTGCTGATTGCTTTGAGACAATAGCGCATGAGTGGTGGAATCATAAAAAAGACGCGTGGACAGAAGGACATGCACAAAGAACCCTAACTAGATTGATTAACGATGTGTTTCCCTATCTTGGCAGCATATCAATCAATACTATCAATGCTGCTGATATGCTAAAGACAATTCGTCGAATAGAGTCTAGGGGTGCAATAGAAACAGCTCATCGAACTAATCAGACCTGCGAATCAGTTTTTGCGTATGCCATTGGCACGAGCAGATGTGACAACAACCCCAGCACAGCCATTAGATCGGTATTGAAAGAAGCACCACCACCGCAAAACTTTGCCCGCTTAAAAGATGTTGCCGATATTGCTAACCTACTCAGAGATATTGATCATTACAAAGGCTCAATAATCACTAAAACAGCATTGCAATTAATACCACTTACTTTTGTAAGGCCTAATGAAATAGCCTCACTTGAATGGAGCAACATTGATTTTGACAATGCACTTTGGACAGTTCCAGCACACATTAAGAAACAAAAGAAAAAAGATAAGTTAGATGAGTCTAAAACTCACCTTGTACCTTTATCAACTCAAGCAATCGCTATACTAAAAGATATTTTTCCGCTCACTGGAACTGGTCGCTATGTATTTACCGGCCTTAGAACGTCTTCTGGAAGTAATTACGAAAGACCCATTACAACAGAATCGTTATTAGCAGCCATAAGGCGAATGGGCTACACCAAGGAAGATATGACAACGCACGGATTTAGAGGAATAGCTTCAACACAAATACGAGAAATTAATAAAAATAGGTTTGCTGATGCCGTTATTGAAACTCAACTGGCTCATAAAGTCGGTGATAAAGTTCGCCAATCTTATGACAAAGCCATTTACCTACCAGAACGCATTGAATTAATGCAATGGTGGAGTGATTATTTAGATAGCTTAAAGAATGGCGCTCAAGTATTGTCTTTTAAAAACAGAGCGTAACAATATGACTATTGTAGAAAAACAAAATCGCTTACGTGCAATTGCTACTGATCTAAAAGCAGGTAGCTTAACCGCAGAGGACAAAGATTTTTTATGTGGTGCTCTCTTTAGAATCGCCGATGGGGAAGATGCAAAAACTGAACTTGATGTAAAACCAAAGCGTGGTGAGCGTTCTAGTATAGAAAGCCATGAAGCTCAAAGGATTAGCTCATTAAAGACCAGATTTGCTCTCGGATTTATAAAAGCAGCTATGGAACCCATTATTGATGTTGACGATAGGTTATGTGTTCAGGAAGGTGGGCTGGGCCTTACGCTTGATGAGGCTATAGGACTAATAGGTGAGATTGGCTTATTTAGTTTTAGCTTAACAGAAGAAACATTAAAAACTTATTGGCGTAAGCACCCAGAATTACAAAACTTAGAAATACATTTGCCGGATTGAAATCGCGATTTGAGTCCTTTTACGCCTTTATTTGACCTCTGTATGATCCTCGGTAACATTAATAAATCCACGAGGATACTCTATGCAAACCCCCGATTTAAATGATTTACCAAACGGCGCTTATTTACGATTAGCTCAAGTCTTAACTTTTATACCAGTTTCCCGAAGCAGTTGGTATTCTGGCATCCATGCTGGCAAGTACCCTCCCCCTGTAAAACTAGGTATCCGAACAAGTGTTTATAGACTAGCTGATATTAAAAAACTTCTAGAAGATTTAGGCCGTTAACATGCCGAGCCTTGATTCAATATATAAACCAAAAACATCTTCATTAATATCTGAACAAGTTGGCGCTGATTTAGTAAGTCATCCTATGAAGTTAATACGTTCAAATTCTCCTAAAGATCGTAACACTTTGGATAAAGGCTGCTCTGAGTCTTCAAGAAAAACCCTTTTAGAAGTAGCATTATATTATGCTGAGTCAGGTATATATGTGTTCCCTTGCAAAGTCGGATTGAAAACACCCGCCTGTAAAAATGGACATTTAGACGCAACAAGAGATCCAGAACAAATAAAAAAATGGTGGGTAAATTTCCCCTATAACATCGGTATTAATACAGAACTCTCTGGATTAGTGGTAGTAGATAAAGATGTCGTTGCAGGTCGCTCAGTAGGTTGGGAGAACTTTCAAAAACTATTGGGTTATGAGCCCTTGAATACTCTGGCAGTAACCACGCGCTCTGGAGGCAAACAGTATTACTTTAAAGCGCCCACAATACCTATCAAGTGCTCAATAAGTAAACTTTGTGATAAGGTCGATATTAAAGCCATTGGCGGCTATGTTATTGCCCCACCCAGTTATGTTGAGGCAGACGAAAAATCAGGCGCTGGCTACTATTTCTTTGATGAAACGATAGAACCTTCGAAATTACCTTTGTGGCTGGAAAATCATTTAATAGCACTTCAACAGCCCAACCCCCCTAAAAAGCACGAAGGGCATGCTACTGATATTTTTTTAAAATCTGATAATTATTTTCCTTGTAATGAAACGAATCGAGAAAAGCTTCGTATTGCATTTAGGCAGAGGCGTGAGACACATGACTGCTCCAGTCAAGATGCATGGGTGCAGCTACTTTTCGAATTTCGTAGTTTAGTTTATTTGGTCGGCTGGTCTGATCAACAGGCTTGGGCGTTATTTGATGAAATTTGTCGGTCGGACAATATGGGCAATTATCACGAGACAAACAACCGAATACGTTGGGATGTTGATGATTTTAGACCTGATGGTCGAACTTACAAATCTCTTTTAGACGAACTGTCGAAGCATGATGCAGAGCCTGACGTATTAGTAGAGTTTCCTAATAAAGATCAAACAACTACTAAGTCAAAAATCTTCCAAATGCTGACCGTACGCGACTTATTGAGATTAAAAGTAATGTCTTGGCTTGTTAAGGGCCTGCTTCCTTCAGAAGGTATCGGTGCTCTTTTTGGGCCCTCTGGTAGCGGTAAAAGCTTCCTTATCATTGACTTATTGATGCACCTTTGTTTAGGCCGTGACTGGTTCGGCTACAAAATACACAAAAAGCACACCGTTTTATACCTTGCATTGGAGGGTGGTGCTGGCGTTAGGAATAGGGTTGAGGCATACCTTAAACATAATGCAATCAACGAACCTGATAACTTTTTTACCATCATTGATAATTTTGATATTCGGCAGCAATTCGGGGATTTGATTGAGACTGTCAAAGAGATTAACCCTTCCATAATTGTTATCGATACATTGAATCAATCAGCAGCTGGTTGTGATGAGAACTCGAATGTGGATATGAGTTTAATAGTATCAAGAGCCAAAATCATAGCTGATGCTATAAAGGGTTTAGTCCTACTGGTCCATCACACAGGTAAAGATGCTTCTAAAGGCCTCAGAGGGCACTCAAGTCTCAATGCAGCTCTTGATGTTGCTATAGAAGTTCAAGCTGAAACTATCAAAACACCTAGGTTCTTTAGGATCACAAAATCTAAGGATGGCGCATGCGGTGATGGTCTGGCATTTAAGCTAAAAAGTATTGATCTAGGCGTCGATGCTGATGGTGATGCAATCACTTCTTGTGTGGTTGAACGGGATATTTCAGAGCTATTTACAACACGTATACCCACAGGAAAAAATGTGCTGGTAGCATGGGGTTTGTTAGAAGATGAGCTACCTATGACTTACTCCGCAGCTAAAACTAAAGTTCAAGATTGGCTAATACAAGAGAACCCATCAAGAAAACGACCCGATAATACTGCTAAAGACGCTATTGATGGCTTGCACCAACAAGGATTTGTTTTAATAAAAGATGATACTTTGAGTAAAGGCTAATGTTGGTTTTTGTATATTTGTACAAGAAACTACAGAACCCTACAAGTTGTTTGTTTTTGTATATTTTATGTACATTGTACAAAAACCTACCGGCATTTATGTTTGTTTCTGTATATCACCCTATAGGGGATACAGAACATACACTCGAAATCCTACAAATAAGCTAAAAACTAAATATACAAATGCAGGAATAAATACCCCCCCCGCAAATAAATGAAGGTGCAGCATTACTCACCTAATTAGTCATTCATATTGTTTTACACAAATAGGAAAAGAAATGTTTAATACTAGCCACCCAAAATTACCCTTGTATAAATTGAAAGAGCATCACCAACAACATGGCTGCCGCATAAGAACGCTCTGCAATATTGCCAATTATAAACCCTCGAATTCCAATTCGCTTTTAGGACATTGTATGGGTTTCGAACGCAATCAGTGGCTCAAAACATTAGCGGCGCATATAAGCGAGGAAATCGATCAACTAAAGGCATTGGCGCCTTCCGCAAATTTATCTAGACTTGGCTGGGGCTGTGATGCAATCATGCTTACAAAAGGTTTGAAAGAAAAAACCATTAAATTAATTAGAATACAGACTGACTTGCACTTAATTCAATCAGAAACTATAAACAAACTAATGTCTAAGTTAAGGGGATAATCGATGAAAAACAGAAGCTTACCTCTGCTTGAGCAGAATACGAAGAAAGTAACCAGAAAAGTAAGCCGGCATTCAACATTTAAGACCATCCCACTTAATTATGAAGAGTTTCGGATACATCCATTTAATGGCGCTGTTGTGGGTAGATGTTTAGCTAAAAGTCGAAGGACAGGCTTGCAATGTGGAGCTTTTGCTGTTACAGGGTATGCAACATGCTACCACCACGGCGGAAGTAAAAAATCAGGAAAAAGAACTGTCGCAGGCGAACAAAACCGTTATGATTCAATACTTAAGCACGGTAATAGATCAGCACCAGTCATCAAGCGGCGAAGTGACGCTAGCAAGGAGCTTTATTTACTAAGGCAAGCCGCTTATGCGACTGATCTTTTGCCTTGGTGGGGCAGTCTCAAAAATAAACCTAAACTTCATGCAGTGCAGTTGGCATTAAAAGCTATAAAAAAGTAGCGCCATTTTATGCAGTATGCGAACCACTCGCTCTTAACGAAACGGAATCTGGACGCATACTGCACTTTTAGCCCATCGAAACTCCGACCATTTCACTGTATATGGTAGTAAAAAGTTAGTGGTGCCTCAGCCTTATACAAAAGTTCACCTGATTTTAATCTATCTATGAGCCCATGCTTCTCCTCAATAATACATCGCTGGGTGTTAGTTAATTGACGTTGCGTACAGTTCAGGTTAACGGGTCTTTGCCATTATATTCTTGGTACTTAGGAGTTACTCCTAGATACTTTGTTTGTAAAGTGGCAATCAAGCTCATACAACCTAGATTCAGAACTATGATTGGTTTAGATTATTTATATGTTAAGGATTGCTGTAATAAATAATTTAATATTAGCGTGGTCGTGGTGGTGGACGACTAGCTTCCATACGATCATTCAATGTGTCCACACCTTCAGAAATCATGTCAGTTCTACCTCTTAGCAGACTGATTTCGGTTGCGAACTGAGCGGTACGGGCATCTGCTGCGTTCTGATAGCCTCTTAAGTCGCCTAAAGCTGTAAGGGCCGAAACTTGCA
>CAIVQX010000195.1 GCA_903908165.1 uncultured Methylococcaceae bacterium
GGCCATATTTTACCGGTCGGTGAAGTACTAGACCATACGTAATTGAGTGCTTTGGTTTGCCAAAATGCCGCACCTCCACTGACAATCACATAAACTCTTGCGGCGTAGTCATCGCCCGATTTTTCCTGCTCATTATGGGTGTTGCCTAGTCCGCTTTCGATATGCCAACTCCAATTCATATATGGTGTTTTGTGTAAATCAATTCGTTGTTCATTAAATAATCCAGATGCGCTCCCAACGCTTTCGGCTTTTAATACGCGAGACCCTTTAAGATCGACCAATTTATAATGAGTTACACCTCTAAATTCTTTGGCCTCCCAATGGTCAAGTGATCCAGAGGAAAAAGAGCCTACTATAAATTTTGGGGCTTCTATTTCAGCATCTACAGTGAAGCTTACACTTAATAAAATTGACAAGATAAACCATAGATTAAGTAAATACATGTTGGGATTTTCCTTTTATAAAAACAAATAAGTTAATGACCAGTATTAAGTTTTTATTAAATTGCCCTATAAAATTTTCAAATTAACGTCAAAAACAAAGCAGTAACATAAATAATTAACCGTTAATTGCATACTATCGATAGAGTTAACTAAGACGATTTATACATCAGATTTGATCAATAAATTATTAACATAGATTTCTGTTTATTTAACAGAATGAATTATCTTATAAATATATTACAGTTAATTTACCTACAGCATTTAGCTCCACGTACAAGTCTTTTTTAAGAAGATAAAAGCTATGGGTGAGTTATTTGAAATGTTGCTAGATGAACAAAAAATACTCATTAAACCGTTTTAAATTGCATGATTATCTGGATTATTGCATTTGAAATAGGAATGACTAACTTTGATAAAATATTGTAAAAAAATTTCTTGCTTGCTATAAGAACATAAAGGTGTATGATCGAATTTCCTTATTATTTTTACTATTTTTAAGTAGGCTCCTATGGCAATAATAAAAAGAAGGTCATCAAAGAGTGAAAGTGTTTCTGAACAGGAGAGTCCAAAAGCTATTCTGGCAAAAACGCCTGAAGATCATCACAATGCGGCCGTACTCCATGGTATTAGCGAATCAGAGCATCAAGAAACCAGTCTGTATCATAAGTCGTTAGCTGAGGCCTATAAAAATGAAGGCTTACAAAAATTGTGTAAACGTCATAAAGCATTAGCCAGATTTCATGAGGGATTGGCTAAAGCACATCAAAAGGCTGCATTAACTCACGAAAAAATAGCAACACCTCAAGTAGTCGCTGAATAAGATAATTTTTTGGTTTTTGAATATAGGCGGGCTATGGCTGAGAGCAAGATTGTTCAAACGCTCAATATTGGTTGGTTAGAATATATTATTATGGGTGTCGCGTTCTCCAAGATGAAAAGATGCATCTAAATATTTAAATTAACAGCAGATCAAGGAAAAATGCTTGCCCAGTCGTTTTAATCGGCTAATTTTTTTTGGAAAACAAGATTGAGGCAGTCATTAGAGTCAAAATCATTTTAGTTAATCGAGTAGGGCATCTTGATGATTTGCTTGATAACTAAGCAGTTAAATTGCCCCAATGCAAATAAATTTAATAAAACCGACTATCTTAAGATCTTGGCATCGAAGAGAGGCGAGCCTCCAATTCGGCTTTAAGTAAGGTATGGTAATGGCGCA
>CAIVQX010000196.1 GCA_903908165.1 uncultured Methylococcaceae bacterium
CCCACATCCCAAACTAATTGATCTGATGGGGTATCAAATACGTAATGTAAGGCAACCGTTAATTCAACTGTACCTAAGCCTGCTGAAAAATGCCCTCCTGATATACTGACCGTATGCGTTAAATAATCCCGCAACTCTTTCACTAACGCTTTAAGCTTAGCTTTACTAAGCTTTCGAACATCTGCAGGGGTATTGATGTCTTCTAATAATGGAGAACTTACTGCTTTAGTCATGTATATGTCAGTTCCTTGAGTCGACACGGTATTTGTGGCATCTCACAATTTAGATTGAGCATCTTAAAATATTCAATCGATAAAGGCCTAGTAAAACGCATCTATAGTTAATGAGATTTAACCGGCTTGTTAATTAAGCAACAATTATCCAGATTATATTCGCAGTTTTCAAGTTGGTTATTAATGATTCCGTTGAATAATATAAAGTGATAAGTCTCGCAATAGATCAGCTTCTTTACCAAACCCACTTAGACTATCTAATGCTTTTTCATGAAGCTCTTGAGCCTTTTGTTTAGCACCAGATAAACCCAATAGAGCTGGATAAGTTGGCTTATCATTATCTTTATCTTTTCCTTGTGTTTTACCTAAAGTTGCAGTATCACTTTCTTCATCAAGAATGTCATCTTTAACCTGAAAAGATAGTCCTATACACTTAGCGTAATGGTCCAGTTTAGTCGCCAAACCAATATCCAAATCTGCTTTAGCCAAAGCGGCCATGTTGACGCTTGCGCGAATTAGAGCACCTGTTTTATGAATATGCATATTTTCCAATTCAGGCAAATTCAATTTGGTACCAACCGATTGCAAATCAATCGCTTGGCCACCTACCATTCCTTGCGATCCACTAGCTTTTGCTAAAAAGTTAATCATTCTTAAACGAGCTTCAGCAGCTGCTGTAATAGTAGGATCATGCGCCAATACCTCAAAGGCTAATGCCTGCAATGCATCCCCAGCCAAAATAGCAGTTGCTTCATCAAAAGCTACATGACAAGTCGCTTTCCCACGCCTAAGATCATCATCGTCCATTGCAGGTAGGTCATCATGTATTAGTGAATACACATGAATAAATTCAACAGCACAAGCCGGACCATCAAGCACTTCTGGCGCAATACCTAAAGCCATTCCTGTGCAATAGGTCAACATAGGTCGCATACGCTTACCACCATTTAGAACGCTATAACGCATCGCGCGATGAAGTTTATGTGGCAACAAATCATCACTTGGAAGTCGTGCTTCGAGAGCTAATTCAACACGGTTTTGACTAAAAACAAGGTATTCTTTTAACGCATTACTCATCTGTAAATGGCTCCAGGGTTTGATTGCCGTTTTTTTCTATCATAATTTGAACTTTCTGTTCCGCATCCTCTAAGGCTTTTTGGCAACATCGAGTTAGAGTGACTCCTCGTTCAAATGACCTTAATGATTCTTCTAAAGTTATATCCCCTTGCTCCAATTGAACGACTAATTGCTCAAGCTCTTCTAAGGAGTCTTCAAACAAAGACGTAGTTTTTTTTTTCGGCATAGATAAAAACCGGTTAAATGTAATAACATATATAAAAGATGCATTATATATGAAATATTACTATGGAAAATTAGGAAGTTTGAGTTACAGACAAAATTTATCAGGAAAATCGCTTAAAAAGATATGTGACATAGTCTTTATCACTTTACCTTGAGTTACAGCATAAATAAATAAACAAACCAACAACAAATTCTTCTTACAATCCCACATGCAAAAACTGATTAATCCAAAATTGGACTAATAACTTCCATAATTTGTTCTTTAGAAATTCCACCCCGATGCTGATGTATAATCTTTCCTTGTTTATCAACCACTAGCGTGTAAGGAACTGCATCAACACTATTACCCAACTGATGAGCTAAGGCAATACCTTCAATATCACCAATCAGTATTGGATAATTAATTTTCGTTTTAGCAAGATAGGCTGTAACTGATTCTTCATCATCCACAGCGACGCCAATAAACTGCAATCCTTTATTTGCATATTGCTCCTGTAAAGCAACAAACTCAGGAATTTCTTTAATGCAAGGAGGACACCAAGTTGCCCAAAAGTTAATAATCCGAACCTTACCTTGCCACTCATTAATGTTACGTGACTTACCACTTGCATCATTAAGAGTAAAACTAGGTATTTGTGATGAATTATCAGCCTCATTAGAAGAATTAAGAGCTCTTGTTATAAACCCTCCACCTAAGGCTAAAAGCGCTGCTAATATTACAATCCAGTATAACTTCATAATTTTATTCGTTGCAGTGTCTCTATAAAGGTTTCGGCATCTTGGTAGCCGATAACTCGATGTGCGGTATCCTCTAACTTATTTTTTCCAAAAAATAAAATTGCAGGAGGCCCAATTATTTTAAATTTTGTAAGTAATGCTTTATCATCTTCCGAGTTTTCGGTGACATCAGCCTGTAAAAGTACAAATCCTGCAAGCGCTTGTTTAACTTTGGGATCCGCAAAGGTATAAGCCTCCATTTCTTTACATGAAATACACCAATCCGCATAAAAATCGAGCATAACCTTTTGATGGTTAGCATGAGCTTGTTCTAACTTCACTTCCAATGCAGATAACGAAACAACTCTTTCAAAAATAAGTCCTTCCTGCGTTACCTGTCTATTATCATAATTAAACCCTTGAAGCGGCTTTAATGGATTACTATTACCCATACTAAATCCAATCAATAACAATAAGCCATAGGCCAACATCATCAAACCTAGACCTTTTGACAATTTACGCCAGCCAGAGCTATTCTCAGGTAATGGCTCAATAGCTCTTAAATAAATAGCAGACAACATCAATAGCATAGACCAGAGTAAAATAGGGATAGTGGGTGAAAGTATTCGACTCAACATCCAAATCGCAACGCCGAGCATTACAACGCCAAATACAGCTTTAATCGAATACAACCAAACACCAGCTTTTGGCAAATATTTTCCTGCTGAAGCACCTAATAATAATAACGGAACACCCATTCCTATTCCCATAGTAAATAAAGCACTGCCGCCTAATAATGCACTACCACTTTGACCAATAAAAACCAAAGCTCCAGCAAGTGGCGCCGCTACACAAGGGCCAACAATTAAAGAGGATAAGGCTCCCATAATAGCGGCTCCCCACAGCGAGCCATCACGATGCTTAATACTAGAGTTATGTAACTTAGTTTTCAACGAGTTAGGCAACTCCAACTCATAAAAACCAAACATTGAAAACGACAATAAAATAAAAATGACACTAAATAATGTAATTATCCAAGGTTGTTGAAAGGTGGTTTGTAAATTACTACCAAATAAAGCGGCAAGCACTCCGAACAAGGTATAAGTAAACGCAGAGGCAACAACGTAACTCAGCGAAAGAAAAAAAGCTCTTGAGGTACTAATACGATTACCGTGTCCAACTATAATGCCTGATAGTATGGGGATCATAGGGAAAATGCACGGTGTCATAGATAATAATAATCCGAATCCAAAAAAACTAACTAAAGTCATCAAAAAACTGTCACGGTGAAGCGATTGAACAATTTGATCTTGCTCAGAAAGACTCGATATTGATTCATTATCTGAAGCTTGCAAACTATTCTGGAAAGCAGGAAATTGAAGATCAATTTTCTTAACCATGGGAGGATAACAAACACCACGATCTGCACATCCTTGATAGCTTGCCTGCAAAGTAATAGTTTCTGCTCCCCTACTTTTGTGAATAATAGGTATATCAAAGCTTAGCTCATTATGAAAAACCTCAACCCGACCAAAGGCTTCATCTTCTTTTGGCGTTCCATGAGGTATTTCAAAAGCACCTAATTTATTGTCATTCGAACCAACTAATTCAAGCTTAAATTTTTCACGATAAAGATAATATTCTTTTGCGATTTCCCAGCTTACATGGATAGTGCTGGGATCTTTTACAACCGCAAAAAACTGAAATGCTTGCTCAGGTGGCAATAACTCATCGGGATCAGAAGTAAGACTAAATGTTGGTAGCTTTTTTACTAGCAAGTCCAACGAATTTGGCACACTAACTGGCGTGGGAAGATTAACATCAAATATTTTTTTTTGCGGAGGATAACAAATACCTTTATCGGCACAACCTCGAAATTGTACTTCAAATTTTATGGCTGTTACTTCTTTTGATTCTGTAAATGAAACAGGAATTTGTATTTTATTTCGGTAAACAATCACGTCACCAAAATTTTCATCGCGCTTTGTTTCACCAACTGGAAAAACGGGCGTCAATATAGGAATCTGCTTAGTTTTAGATTTAAACTTAATATGATTGCTGTAAAGGTAGTGTCCCTTTGCAATATCCCATGAAACCTCAACTTGATCAACTGTCAGTGCCTTCACAGAAACTTTAAAAGCCTGTTCAGGTGGCAAAATATCATTACTAGCGAATATCGCAGCCGAATGAGCCATCAAGGATACAAAACAAACAAATACTATTTTATAAAATGACATGAATCTATCCAACGTAGGTACTCAGGCAAACCGTTTTCTATAGAAACGGCAATTATTTCAGGAAGCTCATAAGGATGGTGGTTTTTTAGAAACGTTTCAATCCTCTCATAATAAGTTTTTCTGGCTTTAATAATTAATATATATTCCTGAGTAGATTTTATTTGATCCTGCCACCTATAAACAGAAGTGATATTTGGCAAAATATTTATGCAAGCAGCTAAATGAGCATTCACAAGTAAATGAGCTATACTTTCTGCAATCTCTTTGTCAGGGAATGTACAAAAAATTATCTGATGATAGCTTGGCATTTTTGTAACACTAATAAACAATAATGCATATTAACCTAGAAATTAAATTGGATTGGCTTTATATTGTAACAATGAAATTGTATAAGCCATAAGCTTAAGCCTATTAAAAAATATTTAAGCTCAATCTTGATTGATCCTATTTAAGAGCGCATAGATGAAAAACTTTCAAATCCTATTCCTAATTGTTTTAATTATTCCATTTGCGGAAATATATCTACTACTTGAAGTAGGCAGTATAATAGGCGCCTTTCCAACTATTTTCTTAGTGGTTTTTACTGCTGCGTTGGGTGCTTGGTTATTAAAACAACAGGGTTTTGTTACATTTAGACGTTTTCAGGAAAATCTTACTCAAGGTGTTGTCCCAGCATACGAAATGATTGAAGGCCCTATTATTTTACTTGGCGGTTTACTTTTATTAACACCTGGTTTCATTACTGACATTTTTGGTTTTTTTTGCTTAATCCCAACATTACGAAAAAAAATAGCTCAATATGTCATTGAAAACCATTTAATTCAATCTGGCGGCCTTTTTCAAAAAGAAAATAATGTTTACAAAGACGTATTAGAAGGGGAGTTTAAAAAAGAAGATTAAAGCAGGAAAAAAAAAGCGCAAGACATAGCAACCGAGCCCTGCGCTTTACTGTTAGCTATTTGTTGTCGTTGTATCGTCTACAGCTTCACAAGTGCTTTTGTTAAGGCCTGCATAAACAGGGCAAAAACTCGAAAAACCCGTTGCAACAAGAATAATTCCAACCACTAACAAAGTGATTTCTGCGGTAAAAAGTGAAACAGCAATTAACGCTGCACCGCCATAAATACGATATTTTTTTTCTTTCTCACCAACATTGTGCTCAAACTTAATCATACGCTTATAATCAAAACTCATCTTAGTCCCCTTCTGTGTAATAGTTATTATTTTAGCAACGCAATGACTGAGTTAGTCCTTACATAGCGACAAATAATATACACAGCTCCACAAAATGTGCAAGCGATAAAACAATAATGGATGTTACTTCAATAATTAACCCTTTAAATAATGCTCAGCGTCAAGCAGTTACCGCACCTTCACAAGCTATGCTCGTTTTAGCAGGTGCTGGAAGTGGTAAAACTCGAGTTCTAGTCCACCGTATTGCTTGGCAAATTCAAGTAGAAGAAATCCCTGCACACAGTATTCTGGCCGTCACTTTTACTAATAAAGCCGCAAAAGAAATGCGTAATAGAATTGAGACTCTATTAAAAATGCCTACTCAGAACCTATGGATAGGAACTTTTCATGGCATAGCTCATCGGCTTTTACGACGACACCCTCAACAAGCAAAATTACCTGATACTTTTCAAGTAATGGATTCTGGTGATCAATTAAGAGTGATTAAACGCTTAATTAATACGTTGAACTTAGATGACACAAAGTGGCCTCCACGTGAATCGCAATGGTATATAAATGCACAAAAAGATGAAGGGATAAGAGCACGACACATGATCGAAACAGCCGATCTATATCAACGTCAAATGCTAAAAATATACAAAGCCTATGAAGAACTCTGTGATCGTTCTGGCTTAGTGGATTTTGCAGAATTACTTCTACGTGCACATGAATTATTACGTGATAACCAGGATATTCTAGATTTTTATCAACAACGATTTAAACAAGTTCACGTAGACGAGTTTCAAGACACCAATACTATTCAATATGCTTGGTTAAGACTACTAACTGATGGCAAAGATAATCTGTTTGTAGTAGGTGATGACGATCAATCCATTTACGGTTGGCGTGGCGCTAAAATTGAAAATATATACAGTTTTCAAAAACACTATCCGAATCATCAAGTGATAAAACTTGAGCAAAACTATCGCTCCACTGGCACTATTCTAAAAGCAGCCAATACCATTATTGCCAATAACGCTGGCAGAATGGGGAAAGAATTATGGACTGATACAGGAGACGGTGATCCATGTTCATTATATGCGGCTTTTAATGAACAAGATGAAGCCTATTTTGTAGTCGAACGAATTAGAGCTTGGATCAGTGAAGGAGGTGCGCGAAGTGATGCCGCCATTTTGTATCGTTCAAATGCACAATCTCGGCAATTCGAAGAAAAGTTAATGGCAGCTGCGATATCCTATAGAGTTTACGGTGGATTGCGTTTTTTCGATCGTGCTGAAATTAAAAATGCTTTGGCTTATTTAAGGCTAATAGCCAATCGCAATGATGATGCCTCATTTGAACGCATCATAAACACACCAACTCGGGGAATCGGTACAAAAACCATAGATGATATACGCCATCTAGCCCGGGACCAAAGTTTATCTCTATGGGGCGCTGCGATCGTCTTAATTAATCAACGAACTATGTCACAAAGAGCAACAAATGCTCTAATAAATTTTTTGGAACTAATTAAAGCGCTTACTAAAGAAACATCAGATCTAGAACTTTATGAAAAAGTAAAGTTTGTAGTTGAGAAATCTGGCTTGATCGAGCTCTATCAAAAAGAAAAAATGGATAAAGGTGATGAAAAAGTAGAGAACTTAGAGGAACTCGTTAATGCTGCACGTCTTTTTGATTTCGACAGGGAAAATGAAGAAGGCATGAGTGAATTAGACATGTTCTTAACGCATGCCGCCCTCGAATCGGGTGATAATCAAGGAGACGATTTTGATGATTGCGTCCAACTAATGACAATACACTCCGCCAAAGGATTGGAATTTAAAATAGTATTTCTAGTTGGCATGGAAGAAAATTTATTTCCATCACAACAATCTGTTGATGACGTTGGACGATTAGAAGAAGAACGCAGACTGTGCTATGTCGGCATGACTCGAGCTATGCAACATCTTTATCTGACTTATGCAGAGTCCAGACGATTATATGGCCGCGAAAGTTATCCAAGACCCTCTAGATTCTTACGCGAAATCCCCCCTGAACTTATTCAGGAAGTTAGGATAAGAGCAACTATTAATCACCCTATTACTCCATTAAATCCGATAAAAAAGGGCTCATTAGAGACAACTGGAACTTACAAACTTGGACAACGTGTAAGTCATGCAAAATTTGGCGAAGGCATAGTTTTACAAATTGAAGGCATTGGAGCTCAAGAAAGAGTCCAAATCAACTTTAAAGCAGTAGGCGTCAAATGGTTAATGTTAGCTTATGCAAACTTAGAAACTTTACAAAGTTAATCATGCTTTACTCTAACGTTTTAAACAACTTAGTTATAACAAAAAATCAGAAAAAAGGCCCACTTAGCGTTGATCTAAGTAAGGCCTTTTAAGAATATCAGGGGGTTAACCCTTGTCCTATAACAATCACTTTCAAGGCATTGGTTCCGCCTTCAATGCCTGTCAAATCACCTTTAGTGATAATGAATTTATCACCATCATTTGCGTTATTCCATTTCCTGAGCTCTTTCACAATACTCCGATTTACTTGAGCATGATCATGATTATCTTCAATTTTGAAATACATCGGAAAAACCCCACGGTATAAGGTAACTTTACCCAGCGTTTTTTCTTGACTGCTAAATGCATAAATTGGAATCCCTGAACTAATCCTAGACATCCATAGAGGTGTAGAACCAGATTCAGTTAGCGCTACTATTCCTTTTATTTTTGCATGATTGGCCATATACATGGCCGACATAGCAATCGCTTCATCATCACGATCAAAGTTTTTAACATTAATACGATGATCAGACTCACGAACGCTACGTTGTTTTTCTGCTTCTATGCAAATACGATGCATCGCTTCAACAGCTTTTATTGGATAATTTCCAGAAGCAGTTTCAGCTGAAAGCATAATTGCATCCGTTCCATCATAAACAGCATTGGCAACATCAAAAACTTCCGCCCGCGTAGGAATCGGATTTTCAATCATAGATTCCATCATTTGTGTTGCCGTAATAGCAATACGATTTAGCTCCCTAGTACGTTTAATTAATAATTTCTGTACAGCAGGTAAGTTTGCGTCACCAATTTCAACACCCAAATCACCACGCGCCACCATTACAGCATCAGAAGCCAAAATTATTTCGTCCATAACCTCAGGAACTATTGCTTCAGCCCGTTCAACCTTTGAAACGATGCCTGCATAACAACCCTCTGCAACCAATAATCTGCGAGCTTCATTCAAATCTTCAGCGCAACGAGGAAAAGATACAGCAACATAATCGCATTTCATGATAGCAATTGTTTTGATATCTTCTTTATCCTTTTCGGTTAACGCTGCAGCAGAAAGACCGCCACCCATTAGGTTTATACCTTTATTATTGGATAAAGCTCCACCAACAATAACAGTACAGTTAACACGCATATCTACGACATCAACAACATCTAGCACAATCCGACCATCATCAAGCAATAAACGACTGCCTGGCTTAACTTCAAGCGCTAAAGGCTCATAAGTGATACCAACTTGAGTATTATCACCTTGAGTAGGGTCAAAGTTAATATCTAGTGCAAAATCCTGACCTTCATTTAAAAAAACCTTAGTATCTTTAAAACGTGCAATCCTTATCTTTGGTCCCTGTAAATCTGCCAAAATTCCTACGCGTCTTCCAGTTTTTTTGCTTAGTTCCCTAATAGCATTGGCTCTTTCTATATGATCTTGAGCAGAACCATGAGAAAAGTTCATCCGAACAACATCAATTCCTGCATTGAATAAGCCTTCGAGTATACCCGGCTTATCAGTTGCAGGGCCGAGTGTGGCTAAAATTTTGGTTCGTCTTAACATTAATTAAACCCGTTATTTTGCGTTAACAAAAGCAATAGTAGTATCCAACATACGATTTGAAAAACCCCATTCGTTATCATACCAAGACAAAACTTTAACCAAACGTCCACCCAATACTTTAGTTAAAGGCGACTCATAAATAGAAGATGCAGGGTTATGATTGAAATCAATAGATACCAATGGTCTTTCGTTGATATCCAAAATGCCTTTTAGAGCTCCCTTTGAAGCAGCAGTTAAGATTTCATCAATTTCTGCTTTGCTGGTATTTCTGGCAGCTTGGAAGGTTAAATCAACAACTGAAACATTGATGGTGGGAACACGCATGGCAAAACCATCCAATTTCCTAGCCAACTCGGGCAATACCAAACCCACAGCCGCAGCCGCACCTGTTTTAGTAGGAATCATAGACTGAGTTGCTGAACGAGCACGACGTAAATCGCTATGATATACATCAGTCAAAACCTGATCATTTGTGTAAGAATGGATAGTGGTCATTAGACCACTTTCAACACCAATAGCATCATGCAAAGGCTTTACAATCGGAGCTAAACAGTTAGTTGTACATGAAGCATTTGAAATAACCGTGTCAGTAGCTTTCAACGTATTGTGGTTCACACCAAATACAATAGTTCCATCAACATCATCTCCACCTGGCGCTGAAATAATGACTTTTTTTGCACCGGCAGAAATATGTGCAGAAGCTTTAGCTTTACTGGTAAAAAAACCAGTACATTCATGCACAACATCGATATCCAAATCAGCCCATGGTAACTTTGAAGGATCCCTTTCAGAGAAAACTTTAATTCTGTCACCATTGATAACAATATAATCACCGTCAACAGTCACATCAAATGGAAATTTTCCATGCACTGAGTCATATTTTGTCAGATGAGCATTAGTGTTACTGTCACCTAAGTCATTAATTGCAACTATTTGAATTTCATTGGTACGGCCAGACTCGTATAACGCACGAACGATATTACGTCCAATACGACCGTAACCATTGATTGCAACTTTAATTGGCATTGAGTATCTCCAGAGTGATGATTTGAAAAGTTAATAAACGGGTGAGCTTGAGCTTTAAACTGCCTAATTGTAGCAAAACTTAAGGCATTTAGTCTATTGATCATACATCTGATTCTTGCTATCTCACTCAATAGTTACAATAAATAAGTCAATCTGTCTTATAACGTGCTATTCCTCATTCATTTTTATTCTCATCAATAGGACATTATTTCTGAGTGTTCTATCATTAAGCGTTATAAATATTTAGATTAGTGTGATAACTAGTATAATTAACTTAAGTGTCAGCTTGATAAGCTTGATGTACTTTATTTTACTCCCTTCTTAACCTAAAAATCTCAAGAGAACTCTATGGCGCTGTATTGTGGAATCGTTGGTTTACCTAACGTTGGTAAATCAACACTGTTTAATGCTTTAACCAAAGCAAAAATTGCCGCAGAAAATTATCCTTTTTGCACTATCGACCCCAATGTCGGAGTAGTTCCAGTTCCAGACTTTAGAATGGAAAAACTTGCCGATATAGTAAAACCTGAACGTATTTTACCTACCACAATAGAATTTGTAGATATAGCAGGGCTAGTTGCAGGTGCATCAAAAGGTGAGGGATTAGGTAATAAATTTTTAGCCAACATCAGAGAAACTGACGCCATAGCCCATGTTGTAAGATGTTTCCAGGATGACAATGTTGTTCATGTTGCTGGAAAAGTCGACCCTATTTCTGATATTGAAGTAATTAATACTGAACTTGCCCTGGCTGATATGGCTTCGGTTGAAAAGGCATTATTACGTGCATCTAAAATTGCCCGAACAGGAAATAAAGATGAGTTGGCCAAAAAACTGGTTTTAGAACGCGTCCTAAAACAACTTGAAGAAGGCGAACCAGCAAGAACACTGGGGTTAACTGATGATGAGATACTTTACATTAAAGATCTTTGCTTAATGACTCTTAAACCTACCATGTACATTGCCAATGTTCAGGATGATGGCTTTGAGAACAACCCCCTACTTGATAAGGTCCAAGCATTAGCAGATAAAGAAGGAGCAACAGTTGTTCCGATTTGTGCTGCTATAGAAGCTGAAATCGCTCAATTAGATGAGGCAGAAAAAAAAGAGTTTTTAGATGATTTAGGCCTCGAAGAACCCGGTTTAAACCGTGTCGTTAGAGCAGGTTATGCCCTACTTAATCTATCAACATACTTCACTGCCGGTGTAAAAGAAGTTCGAGCTTGGACTATTCATGTTGGCTCGACCGCTCCACAAGCAGCCGGTGTCATTCATAGTGATTTTGAAAAAGGATTTATTCGAGCTGAAGTTATTTCTTATCAGGATTTTATCACCCATAAAGGTGAACAAGGCGCTAAAGATGCGGGAAAGTGGCGCCTTGAAGGCAAAGATTATATTGTTAAAGATGGTGATGTCGTGCATTTTCGATTCAACGTTTGACAAAAATACATGAAATACTTATAATTTTTCGTTTTACAAAGTTCAACTAAAATGGCGATATAGCTCAGTTGGTTAGAGCACGGGATTCATAACCCCGGGGTCGGTGGTTCAAATCCACCTATCGCCACCATAATATCAATGGCTTAGGTGATTATTACCTAGGCCTTTTTTATTGCCTTAAGTTAGCATTACTTCGATTTTATCCCACCTCTCTCCACTTAATTTTTTATTTGATAAACGAATGTTTTAAAATGTTTCACTCATAGCCATTCAATTAATATTTTTCCTATGGTCGATAATATCGTCAATAACAGACGGATCAGACAATGTTGATGTATCACCTAAATTATCCAATTCATTAGCTGCCACTTTACGTAAAATGCGTCGCATGATTTTTCCTGAGCGTGTTTTTGGTAAAATCGGCGCCCATTGAATAATATCCGGATTGGCAATAGCCCCTATCTCTTTTCTAACTAAATCAACCAACTCTTTGCGCAATCTTTCAGAAGGTTCTATACCATTATTCAATGTAACATAAGCATAAATGCCTTGCCCTTTTATGTCATGCGGATAACCAACAACAGCAGCTTCAGCAACCAGCTCATGCAACACCAAAGCACTCTCAATTTCTGCTGTGCCCATACGATGTCCTGATACATTAATCACATCATCAACACGACCTGTTATCCAAAAATACCCGTCTTCATCACGACGAGCACCGTCACCAGCAAAATAATAACCCGGATAATTTTTAAAATAGGTATCTATGAAACGTTGATGATCGCCATATATAGTGCGAGCTTGCCCCGGCCAAGAACGACTAATTACTAAAATCCCCTCAGAAACGCCTTCCATAACATCGCCTTGAGTATCCATAATAACCGGTATAATACCAAAAAAAGGGAGTGTTGCCGAGCCTGGCTTTAAGGACGTTGCACCTGGCAAAGGCGTGATTAGGATACCTCCGGTTTCAGTTTGCCACCAGGTATCCATAATCGGGCATCGCCCATCCCCCACCACATGATAATACCACTCCCACG
>CAIVQX010000197.1 GCA_903908165.1 uncultured Methylococcaceae bacterium
AATCACTACATCTGTAGACATTAAAACTTGATAGGTTTGGTTGGCATTGCCGAAAGGCATGTAAGTTGTACCGTTGGTATTGGTGCCATCTGCATAATCATAGCGAATATTCGGACGAATATTCAGCCATTTTTTAGGTTTGTAAGTCAAACCTGCCGTAACTTGATACCAGCTGGCGGCAACGCATTGTGATGAATTAACCCCGTTAGAGCTGCCGTTTGCGGCATAACTATAGCCTGTGTTATCAGTAGCTGCAGCAACCCGAGCTGGGGTACAGACTCGAAAGCCATTTTGGTCTCGGAACCATTCGGCACGAAGACCAATCGATAAGTTATCTTTAATATCGTAGTAGGTATGACTGTTAATACCGTACCATTGCGCATCTGTAGCATAAGCAACAGGGTTGGAAGCTGTATAAACATTATCGGCAAAGCCATGATCGTGTTGCAAAATCAGGTGAGTTTTTTCAGTTAAATTGTGTTTTAACACGACACTGTATAATGCCCAAGCGCTGTCATTTTGCTCTGAAGTGCCGCTATAAGTACCAGAGACGTTGGCTGATGAGCCTTTGTCATCACTGGTCCAGGTGGTTCCAAATAAGCCACCCCAGTTACCCAAGCCTTGGTTAAAACCACCATCCCAACCACCGGTTGAGCTGCCTGTGGTTAAGCCGCCCATTACGCCCCAGTTTTTATCAACGGCATAGTTACCCATGGCGCCGGTATGGGTGAATGGTTCGCCATATTGCATGGTATAAGCATGACTGTAGAAAAAGTTATCGGGTGCGGTTACAACTTCGTAGCCAATGGGCGTATAAAAGTGACCGGCTTTAACATTTAAGCCATTGCCGACCGGTACATAGGCCTCGCCGTAGGCTTGGGGAAGCGCAATGCCCATGGTGGTGTCATCCAGCAAATTTAAATCCCACGCATTTCTGTTTGATCTGGCCAATCCCGTATTTTGGTCGTATGCAGTTGCACCATAAGCTTGAGTGAAAATAGCATCGGTACCGTACATAAAGTCCACACGACCACCAAAATCCCATTTTTTGCCTTCGGTTGCTACTGCACGACCAACATAGAAGTTTAATTGGTTAAACATGGGGGTATTGGAGCGGTCATTGAATGTAACCGGACCGTTGTAACCATTAGAAGGGTTATGGGTGTTATAGGTAATACCACCGTTGGCCCAACCGCCCACAACGATGCCATTGTCTTTTAAAAACTTTAAATCGTTAATGTCATGCTTGGTGAGTTCTGTCAGCATACCTTTTGCATCGACTTCTTCATATTGCTCAGTTCTTGCGTTGATGTCTGCCTCGGTAACTTCAGAGGAATCTTTTAGCTTGAGTTCATCAGCAACTTCGCCTTTGGGTGCTGGCTTAACGACTATCGCATTGGTTGAAGTTTCAGCGTAAACGGGCATTGCCCCCATGGTTATTGATAATAAGCCACCAACTGCAATAGCCAGGGGGCTTTTGATCCTTGGAAGGGTTTTCATAGTAATTCCTCTAAATTTTAGCTTTCAATTAAGCTGTTTTTAACAAAAAGATACATCTGGTAAATATACTAGCATATAACATGCCAAAAAAATTATATTATAAAATACAATATGTTGCTATAAATTTGATTTAATTAAAATGAAAAATTGCACAATTTTAATGCAAATTTAGCAATTAATCGCATTAAAATTGTGCAGCGTTTTGTTTTTGTTGTTTTTTGGCAAATTAAGATAACAAAATAGGGTGCTATTTTGATTGCATAGATTGATTTTATAAAGAGTTATACGAATATAGTCTATCTGAGGGGTTTGTTTTTAGGACGCTAACATAGCTTAATTACAATTACGTTATTTTTAGTGGCTAAGTTATCAAAAAAAATGGTATCTTTACACCGTTTGGCAAAAACCATGACCCCCTATAACAAAAAAGTCTAAGGAGACCTTTAATATGTCTGCAAAAAAAGTACTTAAGATGATTGAAGAGAACGATGTAAAATTCGTTGATTTTCGTTTCGTTGATACCCGTGGTAAAGAACAGCATGTAACATTTCCTGCGCATTCAATCGATGAAGATACCTTTGAAGAAGGTAATATGTTTGATGGCTCTTCAGTCGCTGGTTGGAAACACATTAATGAATCAGACATGATTTTGATGCCTGATCCATCAACGGCTGTTATGGATCCTTTTTTTGATGACAACACCTTGATTTTACGTTGCGATATCATTGAGCCAAAAAATATGCAAGGTTATGAGCGTGATCCACGTTCATTAGCTAAACGTGCAGAGAGTTATTTACAATCTACCGGCATCGCTGACACAGCTTTCTTTGGTCCAGAAAATGAATTCTTCATCTTTGATGATATTCGTTGGGGCAC
>CAIVQX010000198.1 GCA_903908165.1 uncultured Methylococcaceae bacterium
AACACTCCCACTCTTCCCTTGCCCACCAGTAGCCATCCTGATCTTTCTCAGCCCACCAGTACCTTGAATGAGATCACCTTTTTCCGGTTGTGCGATAAGCTCTAACTGTAGATCCTTCAACTCATCGTCAGTGGCAAGTATTTTAATTTGCTTGGTGAAAATTGAAGTCTCAATAAATTCGATAGCGTGACTAACTTATTAGCTACTCCTGTGAATTGATGTACATAGTACACTACTATGAGCCTATCAACAAGTCGTAAATTAATAGGATTTATCGTTGGTCTTCTCCTTCTATTCAACTTTACTCTAATTCTAAAGATCTATTTCTAGATATTTTTAATCCCAGATTGCCAATAAACCCATCATCCTTCATTACACCCCAGAGGCAGTTGCCAAGAAACAGTCAACTTTTCATGTTTGGCATAGTCAGCGACTGGTATCTTCTCGCCAATAGTATTTTCAATATCATCCACAGACACTAAGTATTGGTCTAATCTTTTAGCCGTAGCATCTTTAGAATTGGGGACTATCCATGCAATAGCGCGTTCATCTGCTCCTGTGCCACGAACAATCACTTTCCAGTAGGCATCGGGGGTTCTGACACCATGACTTTTTACAAAATAATCATCAGCTTCATTATTACCCCAAATAACTCCACCAATCACTAACAGCTCTGCAATATCACGATAACATTCAGTAATCTTCTCTGTTTGTAACCATGCACCACGATTCATATTAGCGGCTTGAGGCAGAATATTGGTCATGTAATTGGTTTGCTTTATCGCTACGGCAGAATAGTCCATATGATTAGCAGGAACTTGATGTCCACGATCATATTTTAAACCATAGGCTTTTGATGAATATTGCTGACACTCTTTTGGAACCTTTGGGTCCAAGGAAAATTTTTCATAACGTTTGAAACTGCCATTATCATGCTGGGCAACATATTGGTATCTAATTGCTCCCCGCTGAGAACAATCCAGCCAAACTGTAAAACCAGAATAATCCAACTTTAGGATGTTATCCGATATTTTGTTGATTTCTGAATGTTCTTGGAAAACTGGGGGACTAGTTGGTTTTATGATTTCTGGACTCGCAGCTACTGGAACTGCTTTCTGGGTAGTATTACCAGTAATATAACTAGAACAATCTTTAGTAGATTTACTGGTACTGCCGTCATTACAGATGAACTGAGAGCCTTTGCAATGTGATATACCACTTTTCTTACCCGAACAGGGTTTACCTCCTGCGACTGAGATGAGTGGGAGTAATAGTAGGATGAGAAAAAGTTTGTTCATGCTTAAAATAATATTAAAAGGTAATTACGTTAAAATGACTCATACTAACTCATTATCAATCTTCAGGAGTTTACCCTATGTCATTATCCATGTATCAAGCCTCAGTCCCAGTCTTTATAAGGATGTTAGGCAATTTATCCAACATTCTTGATAAGGCAGCAGCTCACGCTGAGGCTAAAAAAATAGATCCTACCATTTTTGTAAATGGACGCTTATCACCTGATATGTTCCCCCTGAGCCGCCAAGTGCAAATTGCAACTGATGTCGTTAAGGGCTGTGCCGCAAGATTAGGTGGTATCGAAGTGCCCAGTTATGAAGATAACGAAACCACTTTTGCTGAGTTACAAGCACGTATTGCTAAAACCAAAGCCTTTATTGAAACGGTAAATGCGGGGCAAGTTGATGGCAGTGAAGAGCATCCTATTACACTAAAATTTGGTAGTAAAGAGTTACACTTTTTAGGCCAGGCCTACTTGCTCGACTTTGTTTTGCCTAACTTTTATTTTCATGTCACTACCACCTACGCGATATTAAGACAATTGGGCGTAGATGTTGGTAAAACTGATTTTACGGGTGTTTATTAAGACCGTCATTAGCTTAAAATAGCACCACATAAAGGGCAATACTAACTAAACCGAGTAGCATCAGGATTCTAAGGTCAATTGCCCTATACACAATAAACATGCTGCCAAGAAATAAATGCTCATGAAAATAATACACACCTCTGACTGGCATATTGGGCGTCAATTTCATGGCATGTCATTATTGGATGATCAGCGTCATGTGCTTGATCAAATCATTGCCTATATTAAAACTGAAGCTGTTGATGCTGTCATTATTGCAGGCGATATCTATGATCGTTCTGTACCCCCAGCGAATGCAGTCAGTCTTTTAGATGAGGTGTTAAATACCATTTGTTCTGAGCTCGGTGTGCCTGTGATTTTAATTCCTGGCAATCATGATGGCGCAGAACGCTTACGCTTTGGTTCCAAGCAATTGCGTCAAGCGGGTCTTCATATCATTGGTGAATTAAATCAAATAACGCAGCCTGTGATACTAACAAAAGACGGTTGTGAAGTCGCGTTTTACGGCATCCCTTATAACGACCCTGAA
>CAIVQX010000199.1 GCA_903908165.1 uncultured Methylococcaceae bacterium
ATGCGTCCTACTTGAGTTTGATGGGGTCTTCAACTAACCGTAATTATACTCCTGTATGACGCTTTTTTATATATTAATCAGTATGTTGCATCTATTTTTGAACTCCGAAACTTTAGTTACTAGATGATTTGCGATTGCGATATCTAATTCAAATGATGCAGCTAATAATCATTTATTTTTAATGCTTGATGCCGCTGATAATATTCCTAGAGCAATTATTGGATTCTCAGCATTATAATATTAAGAGTGAAGTAGAATCCTTAAAAGAAATCCGGAATCAATGGACGATCCGATGTTCTTGGGTAACTGTAGTAATATTGAAGATGAAAATACAGTATGAATAAATTCGTTGTGATTATTGGCATGGGTGAACTAGGTGAGATATTTGCACGTGGTTTTTTGAAATTAGGTTATCCTGTTTATCCGGTTCTCCGAAGTATGCAATTGGCAACTGTGGTTTCTGCTATTCCTGAGCCAGAATTGGTGTTATTGGCAATTGGTGAAGATGACTTTCACCCTCAATTAGAAGTTTTACCAGATTCATGGCGTGGAAAATTAGTTTTTTTGCAAAATGAGTTATTGCCTCACGATTGGGGTCGACATAATATTATCGATCCTACTGTTATCACAGTCTGGTTTGATAAAAAGAAAGGACGACCGCTTAAATCACTTTTACCTTCATATGTGAGTGGTCCAAAGGCTGCTTTAATTGCCAGTTCATTGAAGATTATTGATGTTCCATGTCGAGAGATTTCTCGGGAGCAACACCTATATGAGATGATAAGAAAAAACCTGTATATTCTGACAGTCAACATTGCAGGGCTGAAAATGTCACCTGGGAGTACAGTAAGTAAGTTATGGGTTGATTACCGTGAAATGACAGAAATATTGGCTAAGGAATTGCTGGATGTCCAAGAATGGTTGGTTCAGACTAAGTTGCCGCGTGATAAGCTTTTGTCTGGCATGTTGGAAGCATTCTCTGCCGACCCTGAACATATTTGTAGAGGACGAACGGCGCCAGAACGGCTAGCTAGAGTATTGAAATTTGCGGATATAGCAGGTATTAGTGCTCCGATGCTACAAGCAATAAGTATGGAAATTAGCCAATAATTTTTTGTTACAAAAGATTATCAGTAAAGAACTTAGATATAAAAGTAGGGCACCTAATTACATTCCGCTTTTGTTAGAAGTCCATTTCTCATTATCCAAAATCCTGGTTGAGTAAAATAATAACTAGCTATTGTTTCTTCTATAACAGCTGTTTCCAATCCTGCCTTAATATTTCTCGCCAAGCAATAACGCTCAACCGGCCTTACATGAAAATGTAGGGCTTTTTTTTTGCCTAAAATTTAGGAGCTCTACCATGCTGAAAATACAAAACCTGTCCCAATTAAACCTTATTACCGATCCGGACATCCTCAAGCTGGTCAAACTACGCCACGATCAACTGGGCGATGAATTGTTCGACTCAGTGATCATCATCGAAGCCGGCGACAGCCTATCGGATATCGAACAAGAAATCGGTTTTAGTATTTTGACCAATCTCTTCGACGATGTTCGTTACCCCGATCCTGACTTCGTGCCTTGTTTCGAAGTGCTGGAAGATCACGTCGGCTGTTACGAGATGTTGTTCATCCTGTCGGACGCTGACGACGCAATTGAAATTTTCATCCCCAAACACGGTGTCGACAATGAATTATTGGCCATGTGTTCCCAATACGCAGTTTCGATCACCGAGTATTGAAGCGACGATGATGCGCAAAACGATCCATC
>CAIVQX010000200.1 GCA_903908165.1 uncultured Methylococcaceae bacterium
CGGGAGAGTTACTCAGGGATAAGCGACTCAGTCACCGGCTTTTTCTTCGTAGGCTTTGACTCTTTTTCGATGACTGTTTTGGATTCCGTCAGAGGTTTGATCTTGGCCATGAACACGGACACGTCACTCATTTCATAGCACCGTTTCTCGATTGATGATCTATGAATGATGCCCTCTTCCAGCAATGACGCGATGAGAAAAGCCGGTGTATTGTTGGATTTTCCTTTCAACAGTGGATGCAACGCGTAGGACGTGAAAGCACCTCCGGATTTACCCAATAGCTCCAATATGATTTCCAAAGGTACCCAATCATTATTGAAGAATCCATTACCGGTATTACCGTTTATTCGAAAGTGGATCTCGGAAGCTGAATCAGCTCCGATGAGATAGGTCAGTTTGGATTTGCCGGAACGTGATGAACAGTTGCCGGTTTTGATGGTATGGATGGTTGATTCGATTTCTTTTTTCATGTTAACTCCTAAGTTAAGTGGCTATCATATAAGATGGATCGTTTTGCGCATCATCGTCGCTTCAATACTCGGTGATCGAAACTGCGTATTGGGAACACATCGCCAATAATTCATTGTCGACGCCTGTCTTAGGTATGAATATTTCAATTGCGTCGTCACCATCACCGAAAATGAACAGAATTACGTAAAAGGTGCCGTGATCTTCCAGCACTTCAAAGCACGGCACGAAGTCAGGATCCGGGAAACGGACGTCGTCGAAGAGATTGGTCAGAATGGAAAAACCGATTTCTTGTTCGATATCCGATAGGCTGTCACCGGCTTCGATGATGATCACTGAGTCGAACATTTCATCGCCCAGTTGATCGTGGCGTAATTTGACCAATTTGAGGATGTCGGGATCGGTGATGGAATCGATCGAGGATGGGGATTTCAATATAAGCATGTGGTTTCTTCCTATATTTTGGGCAAAAAAAAAGCCCTGCATTTTCATGCAAGGCTTATTGTAGTTGATTGTTTTTTATAAGCTTTTAATATATCTAGATTCGAATTATTTATCAAATATTGAGTTTATGAAATTCATATAAGATGTTCATTTATGCATGTATATAGAGGATAAGTTTTTAATACGGGTCAATAAAATATCTTAAAGATCAGCCAGCGTTCAATTTTATCCTACAAATTCTGCGGCAATCCCAAAGTAATCCTGCGTAATTTAATATCAATTTCAATTAACACCACTTCAATTTTTTGACCTAATGTGATAGCAAAGCTGTCTGGCAATTGACTGTTATGTAATAAACCATCAAACTCGAAAGGTAATTCTACAAAGATGCCATAATCTTTAATATTCCTAACTGTTCCAATAAATATTTCCCCGATTTTAGGACATTTCGTAGGATCATCTAAAGGGTGAATCAGATTATGTCGATAGCCAAGTTTTAACTTTCTTTTATTTTCAATGTAACCAATTACTTTTAGATTTAACAACTTTCCAGGCACAAAAAGGGTAGTGTCTATTATTAAGTTTTTACTCCATGAAAGCTCTTTATCTTTAAGATAGCCAGAAACACCATCTTTCAGAAAAACCTTTGATATGTGAGGCTGCTGTTTTTCATGAGAATGTGTAATTTGACCTTCGACAGTAGTTCCGATAGGATATTTTTCCTTGATCTTTTCCCACGTACCTTCATCAGGATTAAAACTTGCGTAAAAGGGTGGATTTTGCACTCCCTCTTCAACAAGCGCTAAATAAAACCTCATCGAATTGAAACAGTGTTGTACCACTTCGACCTGGACCTTATCACCCACTACTAATTCTGATTGGTCTTTTAAATTTACTTTATGAAGTAATCCAAAAAATCTATTGGGTAGTTTTATAAGAAAACCAGACTTTAGTTTCTTATAAACGACACCTTTATATTTTTTACCTACATTAAGGTCAGGGACTTGTCTTATATCAACGCCCGACAAATTAGTCGATAATAACAATGCCCTCGAAAGATGAGCAATGACTTTTAAGTTCACCCACATTGGAATGTCAATCTTGTCCTTTTCAGAATATGACAACATACCCAATATTCCGGAACTAAGGTTTATATAATAATATTCATCAGTCTTACTTGTAACAAATCCGCCTACTAATTTCCCAACTGGATTTTGAAGTACAGTTCGATCCCATTTCGCATCTTCAAATTCGCTAACTCCAAGATATATAGCGAACACACCATCTTTAAAAATTTTTCCTACTTTTAGCACACTAACTGAAACTTCGTCCCCAATCTTCAGCTCAATTGAAGTCCCATTGGTCTCATTAAGTTTGCTCATATACTTAGCGGATAACCAGCCGTAGTAACCATTTTTAAGTGAAACTATAAACGTATTTTTATTAAAATTTACTATAACGCCATTATGACGACTATTTATTTTAAAAGGTTGTGGATATTTTAAGTGATTTAAACCCTCTACTGCTTTCTCAGATAACTTGTAATCAGGTACCGAAACAGCGGAAGGTTCTTTATTTACAGAGTCCTTTATAAAAACTTGCGTAATTTCTTGCGTTGTATCTGCCAGATATTTTTCTTTAGAGGCCAGATCGATCCATAAATTTTGTATTTTATTAATCAAATGATCAATCATGCTTACTATTTACTTACAAATAATTAAAGTAACAATTATACAGATTGATTATTGCAATCAATTTTAAATGCTATTGATGTCATTTTTTCCAATGCGTCACAATTTGTCGTTAAGCCCAATTATAGTACTCCTCAATGACTGGGAATTGTTTCCAGTTCAAAAACATAAATGAGGAATGAACATGTCAAATTTAGCTTTTGAAATAGGTTTTGATCACTATCTGTTTAAATTACCTTTGGACATTACCCGATTTTCTGATGTACATCGCCGGCAAATCCGCTATGGCTATGATGCTGCCAAACAGCAACGTGTCACTCAAAGAACACCCGACTTATATGAAAGTAAATTGATAAGTCTTCGCGACAGGGCCTTAATCAAAGGCTTTGAAATGTCCCTAACGCCGGAAGACTTAAGAGCAAAACTAAATAAAACAGGCAACCGCTGCCCGATCACCGGTGAAACATTCACCTTTGCAGCACAGGAATTAACCGATTGGTCTGTGGATAGAGTCGATAATGACCTGGGCTATACACTCAGCAATATCGAAATAGTATCCGTGAGAGCCAATCAGGCGAAAGATGACTTGGATTTGGCGGGGATCATTAAAAAGGCGATGGGGAAACCGGATCCCGACAGTACATTAACCGATTTTGAGTGGTTTAAAATGGCGAAATTTTATTATCAAAAAATGAAAATATTAAAACCTTTGAGTATTTGCAAAATACTCACCGATAAACAAGCCTTTTATGATCATATCGTCTTAATGCAATTGTTTAAAAACGACAAAAAACCTAGTAGAGCCTTCTTGTTGCTGTTACAAAAATATTGCTCAAAAGAAGTGGTCAACAAAGCCAGTAAATTGACTCAAAAACGCATACACCATCGAGCGGATATAGATGTGGACGTGTTATACAACAGCCCAAAACTTTACGCTTGGGTGAAAGGCTTCATAAAATCCATTAACGCCCATAGTGCCGAATTTGATCCTTTGTTATTGGATTGTTTATTTGCTTAAGAATTTATCTATATCCTCATAAGATAACGTTTTTCTCTTACTTTAGAGATATTAGAAAATGACTAAAAAAAGAATTAACTCTGCGTAACCGCATTTGAATACACTACTAATTAGGAACGACTTAATTAAAACGCAGGCCCTATAGAATAAAGAATATGATAAACCCTGTAACCACTCAAATAGATTAAAAATTAACATACGTAAAGTGATAGTGTTGGAGTTAAAATCTATAAATTGTAATTTTAATGAATTTTGTTAATGGAACAACTGACCGACTTAAAAGCAATATTGCACTCAAAACGAGCCAATATCTATTATTTAGAAAAATGTCGTGTAATGCAAAAGGATGGTCGCGTACTCTATTTAACAGAAGCTAAAGATCAAAATTATTACTGGAATATCCCCATTGCCAATACAACCGTTATCTTATTAGGAACTGGTACCTCAATAACTCAAGCGGCCATGCGAATGTTAGCGAGCGCCGGTGTATTAGTTGGTTTTTGTGGTGGAGGTGGCACCCCGTTGTTCAGTGGTAGTGAAATTGAATGGCTGACCCCGCAAAGCGAATACCGACCAACTGAATATATACAAGGTTGGCTTAAGTTCTGGTTCGATGACAACAAACGACTCACCGTAGCCAAAGCTTTTCAAGAGGCCCGTGTTGCCTACCTTAAAAATGTTTGGGCCAGAGATAGAGATTTAAAAGCCGAAGGTATCTATGTTGATGATCTGGAAATCAGCACGGCGTTAAATGGCTATGCAGAACAATTTGAAAGCGCCCAAAAAGTCGGTGATTTATTACAAAGAGAAGCGTTGTTAACTAAACAACTTTATCGGTATGCCGCTAAAGCGTCTAAGTTAGATGGCTTTGTTAGAGACCGAGAAAACACAGACCTTGCCAATGGCTTTTTAAATCATGGCAATTATTTAGCCTATGGCTTAGCCGCGACTACATTATGGGTGTTAGGCATTCCGCATGGCTTTGCAGTATTGCACGGTAAAACCAGACGTGGCGCTTTAGTGTTTGATGTGGCTGACTTAATTAAAGATGCCATTGTTTTGCCCTGGGCATTTATCTGCGCCAAAGAAAAAATGACCGAGCAAGAATTTAGGCAACAAGTATTACAAAAGTTTACCGAACATAAAGCCCTTGATTTTATGTTTGACCAACTAAAGCAACAAGCCTTAAGAGATGACCTATTATGATGGTCACTTTTGTAAGCCAATGTGAGAAAAAAGCACTGAATAGGACGCGTAGAGTTTTAGATGCTTTTGCCAATCGTATTGGTGATAACACTTGGCAAACCATTATTACTGAAGACGGCTTAATGGCCGTTAAAACTTTGTTACGCAAAACGGCAACTAAGAATACTGCTGTTTCTTGTCATTGGATAAGATCCAGAAGTCGGAGTGAATTGGTTTGGGTTGTGGGGAATCGCAAGCGCTTTAATGAAGAAGGGATAGTGCCGGTTAATAGTACACAAAAAAATATTTTGAATAGTGATTATGAAAATAACTGGTCTTATTTGCCTATCATTAAAGCATTATCAGCTATGGCGGCATTACTCCATGACTGGGGCAAAGCAACTGCTTTATTTCAAAATAAACTTAAACAAAGTACGAAACAGGGTGACCCCATCCGCCATGAATGGATATCATGTTTGCTGTTAAATGCATTAGTACAGCAATCTGGTAATTCCACTACTGACGAAGGATGGTTAAACCTTTTAGTTAACAGTCAATTAAATGAACAATCATTAAAGACTGTTGTTGCAACACAAGTTAAGAATCCTTTGACAGATTTACCCCCCATTGCTCAGTTGGTGGGCTGGTTAATTATGAGTCACCATCGCTTACCATTTCGTAATGATCCAAAACAGGAAGTAGAGCAAGCAAGAGAAAGCATCTCAAGGATGCTAAAAAGTATTAGTGTCGAATGGGGTTATCAAAATAAGTATGATGAGGCAGATTATCAAAATCGATTAAAAGCATGCTTTGAATTTCCCGAAGGTTTACTGAGCCAATCTGCTCCTTGGTTAAAGCAAGTGAAAAAATGGTCGACGAAATTATTGCAATCACAAATTCAAATTCAGGAACTTATTAATTCAGGTGCATACCGCTTGTTATTACATCACTCTCGTCTGTGTTTAATGCTCGGTGATCACTATTATTCATCCTGTGCAGCAGATAAAAATTGGCATACGTCAATTAAGCTCTATGCCAATACTGATAAAAATGAATTAAAACAAAAGCTGGATGAGCATTTAGTGCATGTGAGTGATTATGCTTTAAAGGTGAGTCAAACATTATCTCGATTCACCTCGGAAATGGACAAAGCCTATGACATTAGAAACTTAAAACAAAAAAGTCCTAAGGGATACGAATGGCAAGACAAAGCTGTTGAAAATATTAGTCATTTTAAAACTCAAAACGAACTTTTCGAGCACAGAGGCTATGGCTGGTTTGTGGTTAATATGGCTAGTACAGGATGCGGTAAAACGATTGCTAACGCAAAAATCATGCAAGCCTTATCAGATGATGGCGAGTGTTTACGTTTTATTCTCGCACTAGGATTACGTTCCCTTACCCTACAAACGGGCGATGAATATCGACATAGAATTGGTTTAAAAAATGACGAACTAGCTGTTTTAATAGGTTCTTCATCTGTAAAGGAGTTACATGAAAAAACCTTTAATACAAATGATGAAGACCCTAGCAATGAGGATATTGGTTCAGAATCATTAGAGATGCTCTTAGATGAAGAGTTGGATTACGAAAACGCACCTGTCGTTGACTTCTTAGATGCAATTATTCCTAAACACAATTCAAATTTGGCTAAGAAACATAAAGCATTTTTATACAAACCTGTATTGGCTTGTACTATTGATCATATTGTCGCCGCAACCGAAACCAAGCGCGGTGGAAAATATATTTTGCCTTGCTTACGATTATTATCATCAGATTTAGTGATTGATGAAGTTGATGATTTCGATGGTAAAGATTTAATAGCTATAGGAAGGTTAATTCATTTGGCAGGTATGCTAGGTCGAAAAGTAATGATTTCCTCAGCAACTATACCACCTGCACTTGCAGAAGGTTTTTTTAATGCCTACCAAGAAGGCTGGACTCTACATAGTCATTTTAAACAGGCCTATCCTCATGTTGCGTGCGCTTGGGTTGATGAGTTTGGAACGCAAATACAAAAAATTGATAAAAATGATTCCCTAATTCGTTGCCAACAATATAAAGAGTTTCATCAACAATTTATCGGTAAACGAATAACTAATCTCCAAAAACAAATCGTTAGACGTAAAGCTTATATTGTTTCCTGTGAAGATTTATTTATTGAGGAGAATAAGCCTGAATCAATTCAGGAGCATTACTTTTATAAAATTCAACAAACAGCGACACAATTACATTTGCAACATCATACCGTTGACAAAATAACAGGAAAGAAAGTGTCATTCGGATTAATCCGTGTGGCAAATATACCGCCCTGCATAACATTAGCTAAATATCTATTAGAGGGTGATTGGGGCCTAGATTTTTCAGCTAAAGTGATGGCATACCACAGTAGACAAGTATTGTTATTGCGTCATGTGCAAGAGAAACATTTAGATAAAGTACTTAAGCGAAAGGAACAATTAGGTGAAATGCCAGAAGCGTTTAATAACCCAGTTATCAGACATCATCTTGATAATACTGATGCGAATCATGTTTTATTTATTTTAGTAGCCACACCGGTAGAAGAAGTCGGGCGTGATCATGATTTTGATTGGGCAATCGTAGAACCTTCGTCTTACCGCTCAATTATTCAATTATCAGGGCGTGTTCGAAGACATAGACTAACAGGAGTTGAACATCCCAATGTTGCGTTAATGCAATATAACCTTAAAGGTTTACGTAAAGACGGGCGGCCTGCTTACTATCGACCAGGATATGAAAACGTAAAAACCTTAAAATTAGCGACGCATGATTTATCTCAATTGGTTGATGTAGATATTTTAAAGCAAAGTATAAATGCAATCCCTAGAATTCAACAAGCTGAAACCTTACGCCCAAAAGAACAACTAGCGGATCTTGAGCATCAGTCTATGATGAACTATTTAACCCAATATACTAAAAAAGGCCCGCAGTGTTTACAAGCATGGTTAACAGAATGTTGGTGGCTAACCGCTTTACCACAACAACTGAATAGATTTAGAGAAAGTAGTCCAGACATACTATTGTATTTAATATGGCAAGACGGCAAAGCTGTTTTTTGTGAAAAAAACGAACAAGGTCAATTTATACCCCGTGAAGAAATAAACAACATAGTACATGCAGAACAGTTAACAGATATATCACTAACAAAATTATGGCTAGAAAGAGATTATGAAACCGAACTACGAGAGTTATATAAAGCTGATAATAAGGATATCGAAAAGCAAGAAGAGCAATTTATGAAAGAAAAATCTAAACGTTATGGGGAATTGGCTTTACCTGACAGGGACGGTCAATTATATGTTTATTCAAATCAGTTCGGTCTTTTAGAAACTAAATAATTGGGATGAAAATGACTATTAAACAAACTTTGGATATTTTTTTATTAGAGCGTAGAGAGAACTGGATAAATAAAAAAACGAAAGGGCAGGATGTTAAAGAGGATAAGTTAACTGCATTAAAACTTGAAGCTAATCAGAGATATGATCTAAATGATTGGATATTTAAAGCAATTAAATCAGCAAGACCTTCTATAACAACTCATCCAAGTACATTTACACATTCAGATGCAAAATCAACTGCAATAAGCTTTTTGGGATTATCGAGCAATGATGGCTTCTTAAAAACTGGTAATGTAAAAATAACACAAGAATTTGACGTATTTGGAAATGCAGCAACTGACTCAACTGTATGGGATACCTATCTATTTTTGTGCTCAAAAGCAGGTGATAATAAACTTATAATTGATCACTTTAAAGATAAGACGGAAGAATCAAAAAGCTTCATTGAATCACTAAGTATTAGTTACGAAGAAACTCGAAAGAAGTTTTTAGTGCTATTTGAAGAGCCTAGTAACTACAAAACAAGTCAACTTTTAAAACAGGTTTATTTCCCGGTAGAAAATGATTATCACTTATTATCATTAGTAACAGCATCTGGTTTACTAAATAGAATTAAAAATCAGATGGACTATATCAGATATAGTGAAGATACAAAAAATGCAAAGCAAATTAAAAAAACAAATCAATATCATGATAGCGGTTATGACGATTTATTTGATATTACTGTTATAGCTTTTGGTGGAACTAAACCTCAAAACATAAGTGTATTGAATAGCCAAAATGCCGGACGTGCTTATTTACTTGCCAGTACGCCACCTAAACTCAAACATCGAGATATTCGCCTACCTAACCAAGACTTCTTTAAAAACAGCTTACGCACTAGTCAGTTTAGAGACAGTTTTCAGACCCTACACAGTTTAATGATCGTACCCGTTAATAATGTCCATCTACGTAATGGTATTAGTAACACGCTTAAATACATTATTGATCAAGTATTGCAACGTGCTTTTAAGATCAGATCGACAACTATTGGTTGGTCTAATGCTGAGCATTATCAATCTTTACCGCTTGCTCAACGAATTTGGCTTGATGATGAGCACACTTCAAAACGACAAAATGAGGATGAATGGATAAATCAAATTAATCATCATTTTGCGCGCTGGATATTACAAGCCTACGAGTTTTGCTGTAAAGATAGCCATATAAAATTAAGCGATCATGAGTTACATGAAATACGTAATTATGTAAATGAAGCGCTCGCTAACGATCAGGAGTTTTTTAGATGATAAGACGGTTCTTATTAATACCTCATATTAAAATTCATAATGCTAATGCGATGAGCAGTCCATATACCATCGGCTTTCCAGCGATGACGTCATGGTTAGGGGCTGTTCATGCTTTACAAAGACATGTCCAACAGCAAGGATTAACAGAAAGTAAATTTACTAGTGTTGCCGTTAGTTGTCATCAATTTGACTTACAGACATACAAAGGCCAGGGTGATTTTGTAAATTCAATTATTGGCACAGCAAATCCTTTAGATAAAACAGGAAGTAGACCGGCTTTTATTGAAGAAGCCCGCTGTCATTTAGAAGTCACAATATTAATTGAATACAAAGAGGTGAATAGTGACGACATTGACCAACTTATAGATTTAATTAATAAACAACTGCACTGTATGAAATTCGCGGGGGGAGATGTTTTATCAGTTAAAAATACTGAAAACATCATTGTGGATGAAGATGATGAACAAGCAATAAAACGAGTATTAGCAAGGCTAATGCTGGGGTATGTTCTAATCGAGCGTAGAGATTTAATGATCAATTCTATGCAAAATGAAAATAAAGATGCCTTGAATGCATTGTTAGATCATTTAAAAATCATGCATCGTTCTACACAAGATAATGATGGCAAAGTGACATGGACGAGTTCGCGTAAAACAACAGGCTGGTTAGTCCCTATAGCGACTGGTTTTCAAGGTATTTCAGATTTAGGCGTAGCAAAGCATCAACGTGACAATTCAACCTCCCATAGATTTGCCGAAAGTGTAGTCACATTAGGTGAGTTTGTAATGCCCTATCGCATTAAAGATTTAGACAACATGCTCTGGCAATATCATGTTGATACTCAGAAAAATTTATATCTTTGCCGAACCCTTTTAACAGAAAGCTCTATCGGAGAATAAAACATGGCGACTAAAAAAAACGATGCAACTGTACTTGCATTTGAAAAAAAACTCGTACCTTCAGATGGGTATCTTTATGGAACTACTTGGACTGATCGCACTAAATCAATCCCATTAAGGCTAATTGAGAAATCTGTACGTGGCACTATTTCAAATCGTTTAAAACCTGCTGTACAAAATGATCCATTGAAGCTTAATGCCGAAGTTGAAAAGGCAAATTTGCAAAAAGTGGATGCTTGCGCATTAGGTGAATCCCAAGACACATTACATTTTAACTTTACGATTAAGGTGCTGGGCGGAGTTGAAAAACCCTCTGCTTGCAATGGTCCTGATTTTAATGCGTCTTATCCAGAAGTTGCGAAGAACTATATTACACAAGATGGTTTTACGGAATTAGCAAAACGATACGCTATTAATATTGCTAATGGTCGTTATTTATGGCGTAACCGAGTTGGTGCAGAAAAAATAGAAGTGATTGTTAAGATCGATGAAACTGAGACATTAACATTTGATGCTAAAGAGTTTTCTCTTAACAGTTTTGAATCAAATAATTCAGATATTTTAAAGTTAACTCAGAAAATTGCCGAAGCACTTAGCGGTCAACTACCGTATTTACTAATTACTATTAATGCGTATGCCCTAGTTGGCAAAGCACAGGAGGTTTACCCTAGTGAGGAATTGGTATTAGATAAAGGTAAAGGTGATAAAAGTAAAATTTTGTACCACGTTAATGACGTAGCGGCTATGCATTCACAAAAAATTGGTAATGCTTTACGCACCATTGATACTTGGTATCCTGATTACACAACTGCAAACATTGGCCCAATCGCGATAGAACCCTATGGCGCAGTCACCAATCTAGGCAAAGCATATCGCTCCCCTAAAGACAAAGCAGACTTCTATACACTTTTCGATCGATTTGCGTTGGGCGAAACGCTGGCAGAAAAACACCAAGAGCATTATGTGATGGCTGTTTTAGTTCGAGGTGGTGTCTTTGGTCAAAGTGGCAAGGATTAAATCATGAAGTCTTATTTGGAAATTACCTTGCTACCTAATCCAGAAGTTGGGGTCAATTTCCTTTGGTCAAAAGTATTTCAACAGATCCATTTAGGCTTAGTTGAAATACAAGATGATCAAGGGCAAGCGCCCATTGGCTTATCTTTTCCTGAATATGTTATTGGCGAAAAATATAGTGTGCTGGGTAGTAAGTTGCGTTTATTTGCGAATGATGAGGCTGAGCTTAAACAATTTGATGCAGTTAAGTGGTTAGCGCGTTTGAGTGATTATGTGCATTGCACCAGTATTCGTCCTGTACCCGAAAAACTTATCGGTTATGCGGCATATCAACGCGTACAGCCTAAGATTAATCCTGAGCCATTAGCTAGACGTTATGCAAGAAGACATAATATCGACTATGAAACGGCTTTAACACTTTATAGTAAAAGAAATTATCAAACGATAAATTCGCCGTTTATTCGACTAAAAAGTTTAAGTAGCGATAATAACTTTTGCATATGGGTTAAAAAAGTTCCCGTTGATGCTCAATCAAGTACAACACATTTTAGTACTTATGGTTTAAGTTCAATATCTACTGTACCTGAGTTTTAACCCAATTTTTTACGCTCTTTAAAAAATCAATAAATATCAGTTGGTTACGGAGCAGTGTTTTGGAGATGGGTAAATCACCCTAAATCTCTGTATACTGCTCAATAACTGGCGTTAAAGCTTTTTAAAACCAGTTAACTGCCGCACAGGCAGCTTAGAAATTAAGTCTATAGATTACCAAACACATTACTGGGTTAACTGCCGCACAGGCAGCTTAGAAATATCAATAAACCTTAACTTTATTTGATAGAATGTTAACTGCCGCACAGGCAGCTTAGAAACACTACATATAGGAACGTGGCAAAAAACAGGTGTTAACTGCCGCACAGGCAGCTTAGAAAAGACCCCAAGCGAGGCAAAAAAGACCCTTGATGTTAACTGCCGCACAGGCAGCTTAGAAAGAATAGTTGCATTTTATAACAACAGCTTCTTCGTTAACTGCCGCACAGGCAGCTTAGAAATGTTATCAGGTGAACCAGAAAAAGAATCTGTTGTTAACTGCCGCACAGGCAGCTTAGAAATACGAATAGAACGGCACAGATTATTGAAAAAGGTTAACTGCCGCACAGGCAGCTTAGAAAGCTTGAAAACAGGGTTAAGTTTAGCCTTTTGAGTTAACTGCCGCACAGGCAGCTTAGAAAACACGAGAGATCATCGAAGCTTATGCTGATGAGTTAACTGCCGCACAGGCAGCTTAGAAAACGAAACCTGATTTATCTTTTTTTGCTTTGCCGTTAACTGCCGCACAGGCAGCTTAGAAAATAAAACGAAAAATGTTTCAGGGTTATGTTTTGTTAACTGCCGCACAGGCAGCTTAGAAAACACTCAATTGACAACACCCCTATTTTGTACAGTTAACTGCCGCACAGGCAGCTTAGAAATAATATTTGTTGCCAATATGGTAATCCTAATTGTTAACTGCCGCACAGGCAGCTTAGAAATTGAATCATGAAAGCTGGTGCAATCGGTTTGCGTTAACTGCCGCACAGGCAGCTTAGAAAACCTTGCTATTTCCAGAAGATGATAACTTTAAGTTAACTGCCGCACAGGCAGCTTAGAAATTGGTAAGAGATCTTAACGCACAAGGATGTGCGTTAACTGCCGCACAGGCAGCTTAGAAAAGTCCAATCGTTTTGCCTTTTCTCTTTTATAAGTTAACTGCCGCACAGGCAGCTTAGAAATTAGTAAAGGCAATGAATGTAAAAAACGATGCGTTAACTGCCGCACAGGCAGCTTAGAAATTCCATCTGGTGTTGTTCTTCTTTCTGCTTCCGTTAACTGCCGCACAGGCAGCTTAGAAAATAAACATCCCCCCACACCCTGCATATCCTCTGTTAACTGCCGCACAGGCAGCTTAGAAAAATTGGTATGCTTACATATAGCCACCTGTTTTGTTAACTGCCGCACAGGCAGCTTAGAAATAATACAATAGAATATGCAAATAGCATTACTAGTTAACTGCCGCACAGGCAGCTTAGAAAATAGCAAGATACCTAAAGCAATCTGCACCATGGTTAACTGCCGCACAGGCAGCTTAGAAAAAGAAGGGCAGCAAGCAGCGCAACAAGCGCAAGTTAACTGCCGCACAGGCA
>CAIVQX010000201.1 GCA_903908165.1 uncultured Methylococcaceae bacterium
CTAGTTTATTTTTTTTTATTACTATATAATTATCAGCTTACCAACGTAATCGATGCCTCGGTGGCGAAATTGGTAGACGCAAGGGACTTAAAATCCCTCGTTCGTAAGGACGTGCCGGTTCGACTCCGGCCCGAGGCACCAACAAATTCAAGGACTTAGGATTTATCCGAGTCCTTTTTTTGTGCCTTAATTTTCCTGCGTGACACTCACGTGACACTAAAAAACAAATATCTATAATAAACCACAACACTTGCCAATCATTCAGGCATAAAAAAACCGCCTTAGTTAGCGGTAAAAATTTATCTATCCTTCATCAATAATTTATTACCCATTTAATTTCTTCATGAACAAACGGCATTCCCAAATCGTTTTACCTATCTGAGATTGTTTTATTGCGCCAAACTAAACCATGGCTCAATAATCCCGACTTACTATTACAATGAGCTTCATTAATAGCTAATCGCATTCCTCAACCCTAAACTTAAGATATGTCTTATCTCAGAATTGCCTTACTGTTTCTTTGTGTAATTTCCATAAATGTCGTTAACGCCTCTGCACTGCCTCCTAGCTTTGTTTATCTCAGCGACGTAGCACCAACAATTGTGCTTGATATGCGCTACGCCAACTCGAACAATTTCATTGGCACGCCCATTGAAGGCTATATTAACCCCGTAGCGATTGCCACTAAGGAAGCGGCTGTCGCGCTTAATAATGTGCAAACTGATTTGCAACGTTTTGGGCTCAGTTTAAAAATATATGACGCCTACCGACCTCAACGAGCAATTGATCATTTTGTTCGCTGGGCTAAAGAATTAATCGATGTCCGTAAACAAACTGAGTATTATCCAAAGGTTTCCAAAGAGGTTTTGTTTCAGGAAGGTTATATCGCTTCAAAATCTGGGCATTCGCGAGGTAGTACATTCGACCTTACTTTAGTTTCTATTGATAATAAAGGCGCACCACGCGAATTAGACATGGGAACACCCTTTGATTTCTTTGATCCAAAATCAGGGTCTGAGTATGAAGGTTTGACCGTCACGCAAAAAGCAAACCGGTTATTATTAAAAACAGTGATGATAAAACAGGGGTTTAAGCCTTATCCGAAGGAATGGTGGCATTTCACCTTGAAAGACGAGCCCTACCCTGACACCTATTTCAATTTTGTCATCGAATAATTTTCACTGAGTCATAAGTAATGATAATCTTTGAAGAGAAAATTAAATTAGAATTTAGACGAAGTATGAGTTTTATAATATTGAAATATAGATAAATTTTTATATTTAACTATCAATACGTAGCTCGATCGTATAGCGTTGCGATATGTGTTCTGTTTTTGGCTGCCAAGACTTATTAACACCCGTCACTGAAATCGAAAGCGTCTTTGGAGAACGTTGATTAATGAAACCGGAAGATCTTCATAAGTTAGTTACATTCATCATGCCTTACGGAAAATATAAAGGACGCATCCTTGCGGACTTACCTGGTCACTACCTGAATTGGTTTGCTAGAGAAGGATTCCCTAATAATGAACTTGGAAGATTATTGGCCCTGATGCAAGAGATCGATCATAACGGATTGAAACCCCTGCTCGATCCTTTAAGAAAGTAAGTGCAAATATCTCTACAGAAAAGAGGCTTGCAAGTAAGGTGGGCTTCCACATAATTGCTAACATTGTGATGACGTTTTCTTTGGAGCGGCTGACGATCTTGAACTAGGCCTGGCTTAAATGGGATAGGCTTATCATCACAGTTTTTACACTAAATATATATTGTAGTCATGGGCTTTGAATATGAGCAAGCCATTTCAATACCTTAGCCACCTCCCCCAATATTTTCCCAACTATTGCTGGCAACACCCTCCAATTCATGCAATTTAGCAGTAATTTCTCGTAACTTAACTCGTAATTCTTCAAGTGTTTGATCGATACTATATTTCATCTCTACTGACACTTGCCGAGATTTCACCACCAATAAATCTATATTGGCACTGTTCTCAATAAGTTCTGCAACCAAATTTTGCCTGTATTCATCTATTATTTTCATAGCTTAATCTCCAGATTGTTTATTAAAACTTTGTGAGAAAAAAAACTACCAGCAGGTTATCAGTTTCTATTGTTATAACTTGACTGATTACTTACCCGTGAGCAACTTCAAATTCATGTTCTTTATAGAATGCATTGAAAGTCATATCTGCATGAATAATGTGCTCCCCCCATCCCTCCATAAAACTCTGAATATAACGTTGCTCCCAACAGTCATTTATTATTTTATGATGCATTTGTTCCAATTTTTCCAGCATGGCATTATGTTCCCTTATATGCCTTTTATATTTTCGAAAACCTGACTTTGTAATCAACTCTTCTTCAGCTCTGAAGTGTTCATTAACATGCTGATAAATCAGCTGACTATTTTTAATCAATTCCTCTCTGTTTATAGAAGATACCAATCGATCTGCCAATTTGAATATATCTTTATGTTGGTTATCAACCCAATTATTATCCATTTGGTAAGCGTCTTGCCAAACAAAGTGGAACATACTTCCTAAACATGGTTTTATGCCAAAGTCGTTTTTATGTCTGTGAATGGCTATATTTTCTGGTGTTTCGCGCCCATCATTTATTTTATAAACAAAACGTTTTCGTGCCACATGGTAATCCTCATTACCATAAAAATTTGCATACATTTGAGTTAATTCAAACTTTCTGTAAGTTGCCAATGCTTTTGCTGATTCATCGTAACAACGCGTTTTGGCTTTTTCGTATAAGCATTTTTGCATTGTCTCACTGTCGTTACTGATAGCCTTTGCCAAATGTTTAACTTGAGCTGTAAACAGCGTGTGATTTTTATCAAGTACTTTATCGCACAGACCTAAGTGCCAAGCTTTCTTAGCACTAATAGGCAACCGCTGTTCAGTCAACAATGTTGCCATTTCCTGACCGACACGTTTAGGTAACAAATAAGTCCAATATTCCGAACCATATAGCTCTCCCATATTTTTATAGTGGGGATTTAATATTACCCCCTCTCGGATAAATACTCGATCAGTCGCTAAAGCCATAATGGTTCCACCTGCTCCAGCATTGCCAGTAACTGCGGAAATTGTCACTTTATCCAGTGTCGTGATAATTTGATAGATAAGATCATCAATCGCATTAATATTCAACCAAGACTCATCAGCCGGAGAGGCTGCCACCTCAATATGATTAAGATGAATTCCATTCGACCAGCACTCTTCACCGCCCATCAACACAATTATTTTTACAGGTAAAGTAGCAACATGCCGGTAAACCGACAACAAAATTTGGCATTGTTGAGTACTCATACCGCCATTATGGAAAAAAGAATAAAGATAAGCGACATCACCGTCTTGCTCATACCAAACCTCTTGGCATGGAAGCTGCCGTGCCGGTATTGTGTAATCAATTTCAATAACTTTGATGGTTTTGATTAAGAAATTTTTAAAACTAAAGGCGTCAAGGCTAGATTTAGGTAATAGATTTTTTAAAACGAAAGTGGCGGGTAATTTTATACTTTTGCTGGCGACTTCAACTTTCTGCTTTAAATGTCCAATCCAAATTGCACCGTCTACTGTTGCCCTGCAAATGGCATGGTTTGCCATGGCAATTATCTCTCCTGGCTTTCCTGTTAAACGGGTTTCCTTATGGGCATTAAACATAAAAACCGGCATTCCATAAATCTCATCCAACACACCTGGACTTCCATCTGCAGCATTAATTCGCCTTAAAATCTCATCTGTTTTATGTTTCTTCCAGTTAATCGCACGATCAACCTGTTTCATTGATGGCAGTAACTTACCTTTATAATCCGGTTTGGTATAATCCTGTATTTCGGGTTTAAAATCAGGGGCATCAAAATAAGCTAAAGCCTCCCACAAACAATCGACAGCCGCTTGAGTTACCTCGCGATAAAAAATACTGCTTTTGGTTGCCTCGCGCATCGGAAAATTTTTACTGGCCCAAATAGCGCCAGCGTCCATTTCTTCAGCCGCTTCCAACAAAGAAACACCCCATTCCAATTCACCATTCTGAATAGCCCAATCTAAAGAAGATGCACCTCGATCACCTTTTATACCCGGATGTACAATCAGGCATTTATAATTTTCATAAACATCCTTAGAAAGTCGACGCGTTAAAAAAGGGCATACTATTAAATCCGGTTTAAATAACAGCACACCATCTAACAAATAGGATTGGTCGCCTTGATGTAATTCGACAGAAACAATATAACCTGCATCTTCAAGTTCAGTATAAAAGCGCTGTGTTAATCCCGAAAAGGCCGATGAAATGAGTAAAATACGCATAAAACTCCCCTGATTTTTATTTCGGTTTTTTCATAAAAATTGACCTAAAAAACGAATGGCAAACAACAAAATTAATCGATCATCATTTACCCAGCTTTGATTGATTCAATCTTAGAAAGACCAAAACGCTTACGATAACTTTGCGGGTTAACCCCCAAATGGCGAATAAAGGCACGGCGCATACGTTCTTGATCTCCAAACCCCGATTTGTCTGCAATCACTTCAACTGACAGGATAGTACTTCCCAAATAATGCCGAGCCGCATCAATACGCGCTATTTCGACAAACTTGGCTGGTGTCATCCCAGTTTCTGTCAAGAAAAACCGAGCAAAATTCCTAGGACTCATACACATATGCTCGGCCAGCATGTCTACTCGCAAGTCATCAGTCAAATGCAACATAATCCAAGCCTGTAAATCTTTCAATTCAGGTTTCGAAGCATCACTGGTTAAATAGGCACTAAACTGAGACTGACCGCCCGGACGCTTCAAAAAAACCACAAGATAGCGAGCGATTAGTAAAGCTAATTCACTTCCCCAATCTTCTTCTACCATTGACAACGCCATATCAATCCCCGAGGTAACTCCCCCTGATGTTGAAATAAAACCATCCCGCACAAAAATACGATCAGGTTCAACACTAATTGCAGGATAATTGCGCGCCAACCTATCGCAATAGTCCCAGTGACTGGTCGCTCGGCGACCATTCAAAAGACCGCTCTCTGCAAGGAGAAAAGCACCCGTACAAACTGAAGCGAGACGTCTAACTCGAGGCGCAATAGTTCTAACCCAACTCTGCAAAGCCGGATCGCCCAACAAACAGCTTATCTCGGGTGTGCCGGCAATCAGCAATGTATCAATACCCTCCTGAATATCACTATAAGCTTTATCAGCAATGATCTGTAAACCGCATGAAGAGGTTATCGGCCCCTGCTTTTCTGACAATACCGTCATTGGATAGGCAAATTCACTGCACATACCAGAGCGCTGCAAGTCGGCATTGGCAAAAGCAAACACTTCCATAGGTCCAGTAAGATCGATAATCTCAACACCTTGGTATACAACAATACCAACCGGTCTTATATTTCTAACGCCAATTTGTTTAAAATTACTGCCAGATGGTAACGAAGAACAAACATTCATATAGCTTCCTAACATTCAAAATCATGCGACCTAGAATACAACAGAAATGCCAGACCTACCCTAAGTATTACATCAATAACGTGACAATTTTTGTATACCTAAATATCTCGATCTCATAAACCAGAGTTGAATTATTTACTGACGAAAAAGATACGATTACATACTCCCAGATCATCGAACTCTTAACAATGACAATTACCCCTCATTTCCTGCCATTCTATTGGGTTTAGATTCAATCTGGTTTTCCTGTCAACAAGTAGCAAAAAGTCTTATTATGTGTTGTCACCCGCTGAGAAAATGCACACAAATGTGTATTAACCCAAGCTCGGTTACTGGCAAACCAGATTATTTCTTAACTAGTTATAATAAGTCACGCACTTGTCATAAACTCAACCTATACTGGTCAACTTTCACTTCTTCCTTTAGGCGAGCCCTTTGTCCCAGAAGAGCAATGAGTGCGGTCACTGCTCATTAATTTGACTCTTTTCTTTGTAACTAAGCGCCTTGAATTCTGTTGTTTTTTTCAAACATTTATCAACCTCTCCCTTACCACCTTCATTGGATTAGTATCCATGTGGCAATCCATTGTTGCACTAGGGCAACAGTCGAATTGATGCCCTATTTAGCGCTAAAAAAACCATCGAATTAGTCTTGAATAACTGAATTAATTCCGCGATTATTAGCACCCGATTTAATGCCTATTTGGTTAACGACTATGAAAGTTGTCACTATACTCATTGTGCTGGGTTTACTTTTAGTAATCATTGGAGCCGTTCTTATCCAACTTTTTACTTCTTTAAAGCCTGTTCTTTTGAGTAAACCAGATCATCAGCTGTTGTAATAAAAATGACAAGCAGACTAGATGATGAGGCATTTACATTGGCAATAGCCACTTATATATAACGATTTGGAGACTTTAATGTCTTTGATCCCAATTTGTTTATATAACAACTGAAATATTAATGGATGCAGTGACCTCAGGTAATGAAATATTGCCCTATAATCATTTAGTGTATGGCTACAGAAAATAAGAATTAATCACTAATTATCAAGTCGGATAGAACAATGATTGCACCTAATGAATTAACAGAAGAAGCGTTCCATTTATATAAAAATATCTCAGAGTTATCTAAAAAACCTAAGATCAGCCGTTATCAAGAAAAATATTTTTTATGTCTGGCTGACAAATGTTTAAAACGCTATGAGAGAAGATTAATGAAGTGGCTGGGTGGTAAGTAAAACTTAACTAACAGCACCGTCAGTCAATTGTTTACATGAACTATTTCACCTAATTATCTATCAGTTATTGCCTTAAGGAGTTATCCCCAGAATCTGTGGATAACTCTGTGGAAAAAGAATTAAATAAGGGGCTAAGTGACTAATCTGTAGTCTAATTTCTTAGATTGGCTAAAAACTACACAATAATAAAAATCAATGACTTATGATTTTTTTTATTAAATTATTAGCTAATTCAGATAGAGTTTTACTCTATTACAACAGCAGAAAATGAATTGTGTACAAGTCTAATACTAAACAAGTTAGGATTCGATATTGTCAAGGAAATATTTGAGTGATTTTACGAAGTGAATCCTTTCAGAACAGAGCAACTTATCAGCATACGATTTTACCGTCCAATGGTCGAATTGAAGTTTTTACTCCATTAATTCATCAAAGCCGCTGGACAATCAGGCTGCTCTTTACTGGCAAATTTTCAAAACTGGTTGATATGCTTAAACCAAAAAACAATGATGAAAAACTCCATGCCACGGCCAGTATACGCTGCATTGGGTAATCCATTCAGAATTATTGGTTAATTTATCTAGATAAGGTATTAAAAGAAATTGAAGCAATATCTAGAAATCATAGCTATTAATCAACTTATATTCCTTTCCAATTAAACGTTCATATTGCTATCTTATTAATTTAAAAAATAATATAAATAACAATGGGATAAAAGCGCTTACTGATAAATCTCATCGCTGTTTTTCCAAAGATAGTGGAAGAATTTGACGCTGGTTGACACCTCCAGACACTTATCTGTCATAGACATTTAATCGAATTAACTACGTAAAGCGCTTTCCAAAAAGCAGTGATAGGGACTCTTAACGATAATTTTAATAAGCCTTTCAGTGAACAGATCACTTCCCTATAACACCGCTGGTAATATCTCTTGCATCATCAAACGATCATTTCACCACTCATCAATCTGGTTAATAAATGACTTGATAGAGTTTGTCCCATTTGCTTTTCGTAACAATATAACTAACCTTGATTTATGATTATAGTAAGAAGGACTGATGAAAAAAAATACATTAATACCTTGCGAAAGTCCTTTCCCCTCTGCAAAACAAGACGCAGCCTGTGTCTCCTATGATTATGGCACGCCTCAAAGTAACGCCCCATCTTATCGATTGGCATACGATGATTTTGATTTCATTATGCGTGATGAATTAAGGCCGGTGCGCTTACAATTAGAATTACTTAAACCTGAACTCACCCAGATCGAAGAAAACATAAAAGCCACTGTAGTTGTTTTCGGGAGTGCTCGTATTCCTGACCGTGAAACTGCACTCAAAAACCTAGAGCACGCCCAACAAGCACTTCTTTTGAATCCAGATAAGCAAGAGTATAAACATAAAGTAACTAGTGCCGGCCATATACTCAAAAAATGCCATTACTATGAAGAGGCCCGTAAGTTAAGCTCAATCATTACGCTAAGCAAAGATCATATCAACCAAGGTTTGACTGTCGTCACTGGGGGTGGCCCGGGTATTATGGAAGCTGCCAATCGTGGCGCCGCTGATGTTAAAGGAAAAAGCATCGGTCTTAATATAGTACTGCCAGGTGAACAAAAACCGAATCGGTTTATTACCCCAGAGCTGTGTTTTCAATTTCATTACTTTGCCATCCGCAAAATGCATTTTTTAATGCGAGCTGTTGCATTGATTGCATTTCCGGGTGGCTTTGGCACTCTCGATGAACTTTTTGAAGCACTGACTCTTATTCAAACTAAAAAAGTAAGACAAATCCCCGTCATTCTTTTCGGAAAAGCGTATTGGGATAGCCTCATTAACTTCGAAATGTTAGTTGAAGAAGGCATCATTACACCCTGTGATCGAAATCTTATTCAATATGCTGAAACTGCAGAAGAAGCATGGAGTCTCATTTTAGAGAACTACACCATACAATCTGATACGCCATCCACTTAAAAGGCTATACCATGACAAATCTAACATTTCTTGGAGCGACGGGTCAGGTAACTGGTTCGTGTTATTTATTAGAGACCAATAAACAACGCCTATTACTCGATTGCGGCTTGTATCAAGGTTCAAAACTCACAGAAGCACAAAATACGGCCGACTTTCCTTTTGATCCATCGACCATAGACGCAGTTGTTCTTTCTCATGCCCATCTTGATCATTGTGGTCGCTTACCTAAACTAGTTAAAGATGGCTTCAATGGCAGCGTATTTCTAACAGAAGCGAGCTTCTCTCTACTTGAATTAATGCTCAAAGATGCTGTACATATTCAATTAAGAGACATTGAGTGGGAAAATAAACGTCGTCAACGTGCTGGAAAAGAGCTACTTGAACCACTTTACGACTTAGATGACGTCGAGACTCTATTAAAACTGAGGCGACCAATTGCTTACTCTGTAGAACAAGCAATACTTCCGGGAATAACTCTATCTTTCCATGAAGCCGGTCATATTTTAGGCTCATCGATTGTACGTTTACGTATCAAAGATCAAGAGAAAGTTAAAACGCTGGTTTTTTCAGGTGACTTGGGTAACCCTAATTCCCCTTTATTACGGGACCCCAGCATTTTAACGGAAGCTGATGTGTTGTTACTGGAGTCAACTTACGGTGACCGTGACCATAAACCGTTAGAAAATACTTTAGATGAATTACGTGACACGCTGGCAGAAGCTGCAAAAAGTGGCGGCAATGTTATCATTCCAGCGTTTGCAGTAGGGCGAACTCAAGATTTGATATATTGGCTCGGTAAAATACAACGACAAGGCAAATTACCGCAACAAACCATTTATCTCGATAGTCCTATGGCTATTAGTGCTAGCGAGATTTATGCGAGCAATACCGCACTATTTAACATTGATGATCCTGAGTTTACAAAAATTGCCCCACAAGGCTGGCATGCTTGGTTAAAAGGGCTTATTTATTCACAAACTGCTGAAGAATCGATGGCTGTCAATCGAATTGCAGGGGGAGCTATCATCATAGCAGGTAGTGGTATGTGCAATGGTGGTCGTATTCGTCATCATTTAAAATACAATTTGTGGCGTAGGGATGCCCATATCATCATCGCAGGCTTTCAAGCAGAAGGTACCTTGGGCCGACTGCTTGTTGATGGCAATAAAAAATACATCAAGATATTAGGGTCTGAAATCAATATCGCTGCCAAAATTCATACCTTAGGTGCTTTAAGTGCACATGCCGATCAAAGTCAATTATTAACTTGGGCAAATCACTTTAAGAACCCAAAGCCTCGTCTTTATCTAATTCATGGAGAGAAAACAGCCTGCCTATCATTGCAGACTTGTTTTAATAGAATGGATTGGCATGCATCTATTCCTAAAGTAGGCGAACAAATATCTTTTTAAGAAGGGTTATAGCCAGCTAAAACAGCGCACAACTTGACTTACTTGCTCAGACTTTACAGGAATTAACGCGACCCATTAAACACTTTTATTCAGATCGCGCTCTATTAGTTCAACGTCTAATCCTTCTTCTGCATAATAGCCTTGCTCTATGGCAGAGTAATAAACTGCAAATTGAAATTGGTGAAACCATTTGAGTTGTAAGCGCACTTTCTCAAGTGGCAACTTGTCGGAATTTGAAGCCGTAGGAATAGCAGATGCAATTGACTCTGCGTAAGAAAATAACGGGAAACTACAAAATAGAAATATACAAAGCAATAGCGCAAAACAGCGTAAGAGGGTGTCCCATATTTTGTGTAAGTGACGGTTAATTACTTCGAAGGCATCTGTCTTCAAATTGAATAGTAAACCTATTTAATGCTGGTTTCCAATCCCGCAGTGGCATCGTCCATTTTTGACTGATATTGCGCAGCGCTA
>CAIVQX010000202.1 GCA_903908165.1 uncultured Methylococcaceae bacterium
ACGATAAGATTACTAACAAGGCAAACAGTTGTTGAGTAAAGACTTTAATTAAGAAAATAGGCTGTGAAAATTTAATAAGTTATACGATATTGTTTCTTCAGACGTTGTTCATAAATTAAAACACCTCCGCCAATAGCTTCTTCCATGATGGAAGCAATACCAAAATCGGGATGTTTAATGGTATGAATTAAAATATTAATATTATGTCTTTTTGTATTAATGATATTCGATTCATCAAGAATATTGTCTAATTGTTGGTCATTTAGTTGTTGAATTTTCATTGTTATTTACCAGTTCTAACTTAAAGTTAAAATTGTAGTTAATATATAAAAAACTGTTGAAAAATAGGATGCTTTTTAGAGTCCAATGTTGTTTTATGTATGGGACATTAGAGTTTATAAGCGTGGTGTTTCGGTGGTTTTATATGGTTTATATACTATTATTGAAAAAGTACCTTTATTAGCTTAGCAATGTATAAATCATGTCAGCAAAGATACCTGAGAATAAAAAAGATAAAATTTCTCGAAAAAAAACTGTGGAGTTATTTGATCAGTTGGAGGGTTTTTATAAACAAAAAAGAAATGTGGATTTAGATTTTACATGTTGTAAAAATAATAAAGAATGGGGGTCTGGATTAGATAGTAATGAATTCGAATTGGTGTTACAGAATAAGGAGATAAAACGAGCCTACAAAGAATTAGAGGCTAGGCTTAATGCCATTTTTAGTGCATCGATAGACGGAATTATAATATTTGATACGAGAGGCACTATTTTGTCTATCAATAGGGCAGTAATAAATATTTTTGGCTACAGTGAAGAGGAACTTATTGCGAAAAGCTTCAACATGTTATTGGCATTCGCTGAAAGAAAAAAGAGGCATTTTGATATAAAAACTTATTTGCAAGATAAGTTAGCAAGTGATGTATCTCTAATCAGTGGAGTTAATGGAAAATGCAAAAATGGATCCTACATATTATTGGATATTTCATTAGTAAAATGTACGTTAAATGGAGCAGATTGTTATGTCACTATATTGCGTGATGCTGGTTTTCTTAAAAAACGGGAGCAACAAGAGCAATATAATTTAGAGCAGCTTACTAATATGATCAATTTTTTTCTAAAGGACGAGATGGGGGTGAGCATAGTTCATGAAATTAATCAGCCACTGACAGCAATTGTTAATTATGCGCAAGCAGTTTTACGATTTTTTGATACTAACACCTCAAATAGTGAACAAATTCGTGAAACATTACTTAAGATAAATCAACAGGCGTTAAAGGCGAAAAACATAATTCAGCACACGAAAGATTTTGTATATCAGCCAGCGCTACATCGCGCTAATAAAAATATCAATGTGTTGATTGAGGAAGTTGTTGACTTATGTATTAACGACTTAGATAAAAATAATATAAAAGTAAAAGTCGATTTGGCAAAAAATATTCCAGATGTAGTTATAGATGACGTTCAAATTGAACAGGTTTTATTAAACTTATTTAGAAATAGTATTGAGGCTTTGCGGGATTTAAAACAAGAAAAAAAACGACATTTATCGGTTCAAAGTTATTTGACTAATTTAAATCTTGTTGAAATAAGGATAAAGGATAATGGCATAGGGATTAATGAAGCGTTCCAAAAAAAGATACTAAGCCCATTTTACTCCACAAAGCAAGAAGGTATGGGTATAGGTTTGTCCCTTAGTCGTCTGATTATAGAGGCACATAATGGTGTTTTGTATTTCAACAGTAAGTATGAAAAAGGCTGTACTTTTTATTTTACGTTACCAATAAAGGGAGATTTGGTTGACAGTAAATAAAATGGATGCCTTAGTGTATTTAATTGATGATGATTCTTCCGTACGTGATTCGTTAACACTTTTAATTGAATCGGCAGGGCTAAGTGTTATAAGTTTTGAATCAGCTGAGAATTTTCTAAATAATTATAATCTTGAGTGTCCGAGCTGTTTGTTATTGGACGTTAATATGCCTTGTATGAATGGGCTTGACCTTCAGGAAGAGTTAATAAAAAGAAGTGTGTTTATACCCATTATTTTTATGAGTGGTCGTGCTCGAATATCTCAGTCAGCAAAAGCATTTAGAGCGGGTGCCTTGGACTTTTTGGAAAAACCGTTTGATTATGAAATTTTAATGAGCCGTATTACAGAAGCGCTACAAAAAAAAATTGAATACAGAAAGCGACTTAATCTTTGTATCCAATTAGGAAATCATTTTTATTATTTAACGAAGCGTGAAAGAGAGGTGCTAGCCTTAATTTCTGAAGGATCATCGAATAAAGAGGCTGCGAATATACTAGGGATTAGTAATAGGACTGTAGAGGCACATAGAGCTCGTATTATGAAAAAATTGAAGGTAGAAAGGTTTGTAGATCTGGTTAAGTTAACTCATTTTAATTTATTATGTGATTGACATGACCCCTTGGAAAGGTGATCTCCAAAAAATGCCGGTCTAGCCTTATAAGAGATAATAAACTTAAAAGCACTGAAGTATAGTAAATAAATTGCATGCAATTGTAATAGATAATTTACAGATGATAGTCAAACGTATCTTATTGTTATTGAATCTTTTCAGAGTAAAGGTTGTTTTGCAGTATACTGCTACTCAATTGCTTGTTTTCAGAATTATGTAAATCTTTATAATTTTGAATAAATTTTTACCAGAGGTTATTTAATGTCTTTTGTTCAGCTCGGTTTAATCGAGGAACTTCTTAAATCCGTAGCCGACCAAGGCTACAATACACCGACACCCGTCCAACAAAAAGCTATTCCACTGATCCTTCAGGGTAAGGACGTGTTGGCTGGTGCGCAAACTGGTACAGGAAAAACAGCTAGTTTTACATTACCCTTATTGCAACGTTTGTTTGAGAGCTATGATCCTCACCAAAAGCCACGACGCGTCCGTGGACTTATATTGGTGCCTACACGAGAATTGGCTGCACAAGTCTATGAAAGCGTTATAAGTTATGGCGCGAATTTGCCTTTTCAGGTGGAATCAATTATCGGAGGTGCCAGTATAGGTATCCAGACTCGTCAACTAAGACGCGGTTGCGATATCGTAGTTGCAACACCGGGACGCTTGATTGATCATGTAAAACAGCGAAATATCAATCTGGGTAACATAGAAATTCTCGTGCTGGATGAAGCAGACCGTATGATGGATATGGGTTTTTTGCCAGATATAAAGCAAATTATGGCGCTGATCCCTAAACAACGTCAGAGCCTGTTATTTTCCGCTACCGTACCGAATGCAATCAAATCGTTAGCTGCGCAATTATTAAACAATCCGGTTGAAGTTGAAGTGGCGAAGCAAAACGCTACCGCTGAGAATGTCTCAGAACGAGTTTATGGTATAGATCGTGAATATAAGCGTGCACTATTGTCCTACTTGATTGGCAGTAATAATTGGAAGCAAGTACTGGTTTTTGTGCGAACCAAACATGGTGCTGATCGCTTGGAAAAGCAGTTAATTGAAGACGGTATCCGTACGGTAGCTTTGCATGGTGATAAAACTCAGGGTGCCCGTAACAAGGCATTGGAATACTTTAAGACGGGTAAGGTATCCGTTTTGGTAGCAACCGATATTGCTGCTCGTGGTTTGGATATAGATGACTTGCCCCATGTTGTAAATTTTGATTTGCCGCAAGTGCCGGAAGATTATGTTCATCGTATCGGTCGAACTGGACGTGCAGGTTTAAGTGGTGAAGCTTTATCCTTGGTATGCCCTGAGGAGGCTTATTATCTAGTTGAAATTGAGAAATTACTCAAACGGCAGATTCCACGTGTTGCTGATACCGGTTATGAGCCGGTTTCCTTAAAACTTATTGATGCACCTAAAAAGAACGCTGCTAATAAGAATACGGGTAAAAAAGATTTTCGACATACTAAAAAACCAGCTTCCCGTGCTGCTAAAGTAGCTGACAATAACCGAACTGATAGTAAGCGCGTTGAATCAAGAGGTAAAGGAAGGTCAGGTTCACGGCGAAATGATTAAAATTTGATTGGATATTCGCCAACAGTATTAATTAATCTAATATTCACTCCTGAACCAGTATCCAAGGTTTTACTACAACCGCCCAAACATTAATTTCAGCCTCTAGCCACTTAAGTGCTTGTTGATCTGATACGAGGGCGATTTGCTTGTTTTGCATCCATTCGGTTACTTGGTCTTTATTGTCTATAGAAAACTGGTAGGCAACATCGATTAAATCCAATGAAGATGCAACGAATACAGCTGAACCACTGGCAAAAAAACGTTGTAATTCGTTCCAAGCAATTTGCGAGGTTTCAAGGTTGACTTTTGCTCTAGCGA
>CAIVQX010000203.1 GCA_903908165.1 uncultured Methylococcaceae bacterium
CCCACATCCCAAACTAATTGATCTGATGGGGTATCAAATACGTAATGTAAGGCAACCGTTAATTCAACTGTACCTAAGCCTGCTGAAAAATGCCCTCCTGATATACTGACCGTATGCGTTAAATAATCCCGCAACTCTTTCGCTAACGCTTTAAGCTTAGCTTTACTAAGCTTTCGAACATCTGCAGGGGTATTGATATTATTTAATAGCGGGTAATCAGATAAGGTATTCATATTAATACAAGGGCTCTCGATAAAACATCAAAATGATGCCAATCTGAAACAGGGCGGCAACAGAAATAAAACCGGCAATGTCACTGCGCGGCTTGTCCAACTTTAATTCTAGCCATCGACCACAGGCTAGAATAAGTGAAAAAAGACCCATTGTGGTATGGCCTACTTGGATAAGAAATGCACTTTTAGCTTGAAAACCAACATGGGAATGAGTGAGCAACATTAATGCACCAAACGCTGCCAACAACGGAAATACAAAAGGCAGTTTACTATCAGGGTTTTTAGTCATTCTGGCACTTAATTCAAAAAGACCCAATGACAACACCAGAAACGTGGCAATTCTATGCTGTAATACTTCCCCATTATTAAATGTACTTTCCCAAAAACCTATGGGTCCCAAAGGCCATGTTTCAGCGTCACTACGAAAAAATAAAAAGACGCCCAAGCCAACAAATCCGAGTGGCCAATAGCGCGTCAACTGCACATATCGACTTAAAGATGAAAATGGATAGGGTAAAAATTTTACATACGAAAGCATCGCAAAAAAACTCATCACCGTCAGAAAAATGCCAGCGATATTATGATTGTAATTGGACCATTCAGTCGCTGCTATCGAAGGTATTTGATCGATAATCGCCACTCGCCCTGCTTCACCTGCTATTAACGCCGTATGGCTAGGTGAATTCATTTGAGGTATTTGTGGCGCAAAAGTATTAATAACTTCCTGCCAACTTGCCGTAAGTGTTGGTATATCAATGGCCGGAGGCTGTGAAGCCAAACTCGCAGCTGTAAATAATAAGGTAATTAAAACAAAAGACTCTGCTTCAATGTAATAAGGAACTCGCTTATTCAAAACATAATCATTGGCTGAAACAATATATTGAGCGACTGCTTTTTTATTTAACAAAGCAAAACCTAATGCTAACGACAACAACATTATTTTAACTATTAATAAGTTACCGTAACCCGTTCCAACGAGTCCGTTCCATGTATCAATATATTGAAGCGCAATGGGTACTCCAGAAGCTAATATGAGTAAAACTGACGCTATACCAAATTTTGAAAAACGACGTAGCATTAACGGCCATAATTGATCAGGGACTTGTTCCGCTTGACGTAAGAGCCAAAGATTGACGAGTTGAAAAATTCCACCAATCCAAGCTGCCGCGGCAAGTTGGTGAATCACTGTTAATGACATTTGCAAAGACTTATTATCAAAACGTGCAGCTGCATGTACCAACCAAGCACCTGAAATAATCATGGGTAGCGCTACTAAAACCGCTATTATCCAGTGTGACTTAGAAAAAGGATGTTTACTCAGTGTTTGGTAACAGTAGCCTGCCAAAAAGATAGTCAATATTGAACGTACAATTCCACCTATAAATTGTGTTGTATAGGCAAAATCGGGAAATGGCCAGCGCTCTAAAACTGCAGTCATCAACCAGATTTTAAGAACGAGTTTAAACAGTTGCGCCGCGGCTAGTAAAAAACCACCTCTATATACTAAGGTAATTGTTTTATGTAACAGTATGCTGTTATATTGATTTTGATTATCCCAAGGACGTAGGACAAAAAGCCCCCAAAACAAGCCGCCAATCGTTAGCGAATAACAAATAAGATCAAATCCACCTACTAAAGAATCAAGAAAATCAGCTATGCCTGCCATTACTTATTTCCCATTAAACGACTGAAAAATGTATGACGTCTTCAGTCAAATGACCATCAGCGGCAAATATTTTAAACTTAATAGCATATTCTCCAGACTGTAACGGTGGAACATACACAATAATCTGCCCTTGTTTACTGCCATTTTCTGCTTTTAATAATTCCTGTTTGTCACCTTTACTTACCAAATAAATTTGCGATAAACCAAGCTCTATTTTTGAATTAAACGTCAGCTCAATTTTGTCACTTTTATTAGCATAAATTGCTGTTTTTTTTAAAGAATAATCGGTCACGACCGCATGAGCAGACAACTGCTCTGACTGTATAAAATTCAACAATAATACAATTGATTGTATAAGCTTATTCACTCAAATTACCCCTACTTTTTCTTATTTTTTAATGCATGACTTGCCAAATTTTTACCTAAATCCCAAATAGATCCCGGTATTTGATGAGTATCAGCAATAGCTTTGTCAAAAGCATTAACGATGTGATCACGATCTTTCTGTGTTAGGTTTAAGGGTGGTAATAACTTAACGACATTCATTCCATGGCCAGCAACTTGCGTCAGTATATGATGATCTTTGAATAAGGGAATAGTAACCATTTGACAGAATAAGCCTTTATTAGCGGCCTCCAACATCGCCCAAGCTGCTTTTAATTTAAGGCTCTTTGGGGATTGAAATTCAATTGCGATCATCATGCCTTTACCGCGTGCTTCTTTCAAAAATTCATATTTTCCTGACAACGCGTTCAAACTATTGATGATATCTGCACCCACTTTAGAACTGTTATCTACTAGTTTTTCATCTTCCATAACACGTAAAGTAGCAAGACCAGCAGCCATCGCCATATTATTCTTTCCAAAAGTAGAACCATGCACGACCGCCCTATCCATTCGGTTAAAAACAGTATCCATAATTTTATGAGTTATTGCCACTGCCCCTACTGGAACAAAACCTCCTGACAACGCTTTTGCCATACAAATCATGTCTGGCTTTACACCCCAATGATCTATAGCCCAAAATTTTCCTGTACGACCCATGCCAGTCTGAACCTCATCTGCAACAAATAAGGTGCCGTATTTTTTACAAAGCCGTTCAACTTCAGGCAAATAATTATCATCTGGAACATTAACGCCTTTTCCTTGAATAGGTTCGACTATAAAAGCGGCGACATCTTTATTACATAACGCATTTTCTAACGCTTCTAAATCATTAAAAGGAACAGAACTACATCCGGGTAATAGTGGGCCAAAGCCTTCACGAAAAATTTCTTCTCCATTTAATGACAAGGCTCCCATCGAAAGGCCATGATAGCCATGTTCACAAAAAAGTATTTTTTCTCTTTTAGTTGTGTACCGAGCAAATTTAATAGCCGCCTCTACTGCTTCTGTTCCAGAATTACAAAAGAACATCTTGTCGATATTTTCAGGCGTTGTTTTTAATAACTCTTTTGCCAATAAACCACTTAAAACTGAAACATCAAGTTGCACAAGATTGGGCAACTCTAGACTTAAGGTTTCTTTTAATGCGTTTATAACAGTGGGGTGATTCCTACCAATTGCAAAAACACCAAAACCACTTAATAAATCTAAATATTCGGTTCCTTCCTGATCATAGAGATATTGCCCAATTGCTCGCTGGTAATGTCGATCATACCCTATTGTTTTTAACATTCTAACCATCTGATTATTAAGATGTTGCTCATGCAAATCGAATTTATCAGTTGTATGTTGATCAAATAGTTCGGTTATACTGAAAGTCATAGGAATCAATTACTGGGATTATTTAAAGAAATTTTGAGTAAGTCGCAAATAACTTACTTATAAAACATTAATGTCTAAATTTTTTTTCGGGAACCTGCTTTTTATAGTTCAATCTTATGCGATATTGAAGTTGACAAATCGAAGTTTATTAATGATTCAAGGTGAACCGCAATAGCTCTTAAAGTTTTTTTGGCAACATTAAAATGTAATCCAAGCATTATTAACCCAAATAACTCAGTGGGATGTAGCAGCAAAAAAAACAATAGTTTTGTCATCACAATCTCCCCTTGCGTGTTTAGAGAGTAATTAATTGCTAGCGGTAAATTCATATTAACTGTGTCTGCAATAACTCTAATTGCCAAAAAAGGCAAGTTATGTTCCATTGCAACCTTAGCAATGGCTATGCTTTCCATATCTAAAGCCATTGCTCCAGTTAGCTCTGACAACTTTTTTTTATCTTTGCTAGATGAGACTATACCCAAACTTTCAGTTAAAACACCTGTATTAACAACGAAGTCTTTTGTTAATGTTTCTTTTACATGGTTATGCCAATCAACATTGACATTGAACTCGTAATTTTTAACATCTAACAACTTATCAGCTAGAACTAAGTCACCAGATTTTAGTGAATCGTCAAGCGCAGCAGCGCAACCCCAACTAATCAATCGTGTTACACCTTTAGCAATTAATTGTTCAGATGCAACCTTGGCATTTACAGCACCTGCCCCTGAATAAGCAATTATTAATTTATCATCAATGTAGTAAAAATCACCCTTCGCTATTTTTTTTTGTGTCAGGGTGGTTAACTCTTCAGGTAAAGCGACAACTAATCCTGTAATCACTTTCTATTTAATTCGTTACGAAAACGAGCTAATGCCCAAAGTGGAAAAAACTTATCATAGCCATGATATTTCAAATAAAAGACTTTTGGAAAACCTGGTGCTGTGAAACATTTATCATTCCACACACCATTAGCTTGCTGATTATGCAGAATAAAATCAATACCCGCCTTTACTTCAGGGCTAGTTCCTTCACCGGCTGCCATAAGACCCAAAACAGCCCATGCTGTCTGGAATGCTGTGCTGAAATGATAGGTTCCACTCAAACTTTTATCATGATAACTGGCATTATCTTCACCCCAACCACCATCTTCGCGCTGCTTACTCTTTAGCCATTTAACAGCACTCACATACATGGGATCAGTTTTTGGAAGACTGGTTTGTTCCAATCCAAGCAATGCAGACCAGGTACCGTAAATGTAGTTGGTACCCCATCGACCGTACCATGAACCCTCATCTTCTTGTTCAGTACGAATATAATCAATGGTTCGCTGCAACGCAGGTAAATACTCATCATGGTTTTGTGCCACTTTAGCCATTAACATGGCACATCGTGCACTTACATCTGAAGTTGGAGGATCCAGTAACGCACCATGATCTGCAAATGGAATTTCGTTAAGGTAATAATGCGTATTATCTACATCAAAAGCGCCATAACCCCCATTTTTGGATTGCATACCGACTATCCATCGAGTTGCTCGGTGTATTGACTCCTCCAAATTGGGTAATTTCGACTCTGCCATAGCAAAACCAACAACAGCAGTATCATCAACATCTGGGTAATAGGGATTTTCAAACTGGAATGCCCAACCACCCCCCGCTAAATTGGGCTTTGAAATACGCCAATCCCCTGGCTCATCTGATAGCTGTTTGCTTTTAAGCCAATCATAAGCTCTTGTTAGACTTTGGTTTTTTACTGGATTAATAACATCTGTACCTTTATCAACTTCCTGTAAAGCTAACGCTGCGAGTGCAGTATCCCACACCGGTGATAAACAAGGCTGACAATAGGCATCATCATTATTAATAACCAACAGTTTATCAATCGCTTTACGTGCGGTAACCATAAGTTCATCGTCTTTAGGAATACCGAGTAATAACAAGGCTTGATAAGCTGCCATCATAGCTGGACAAATACCACCTAGACCGTCTTCCCCATTCAATCGGTCAATGATCCAATCTTTTGCTTTTGTAATCGCAAGATCATGTGATTTTTTTGGTATCAGTGGACGCGTAACCCGCCCTAAAAAATCCAGTCCTAAAAAAATCTTATTTAAAATAGTTCTTTCAGGAAAATAATGTTGCTCCTCATCTGGATGAGTGACAAAAAGCTCTAGGATATTAATTTTTTTTGGATTTTTAGCCGTTGCCCTTAGGGTACATAGAATAAATAAAGGCACCATAACAGTTCTTGACCAGTAGGCAACTTTATCTAAGTGAAAAGGAAACCAACTCGGAAATAACATAATTTCCACTGGAATATAAGGGACCCCACGCCAAGGTAACTGCTCAAAAGTTGCTAGCATAATACGAGTAAAAACATTAGCTTTTGCCGCACCACCTTTACTGAGAATATAGTTTCTTAAACGAACCATATGCTCTGCGTCTATTGAATCTCCGGCAAGTTTCAATGCATAATAAACTTTAGTGCTACAACTAATATCTGCAAAACCACCTGTAAATAATGGGTAGCTTCCATCCTGAGATTGTCGTGATCTTAAATAATTAGCTATTTTGGCTTGTAGAACTTCGTCAATTTCACCCAGATAATTCATCATCAAAATATATTCTGATGGAATTGTACAGTCTGCTTCCAATTCAAAAACCCAGTATCCATCATCGCTTTGTAAGCTTAATAATTTATCTTGAGCTTTATCAATGGCTCTATTCAAATCATAGGCTTTTGAATAAATAGTTGATGATGAACTAGACAGCTCATTTGTATTGGTTTCTTTAATTGCGTCGGTAAACATAAATTACGTCCTTAAAGGTCTGAGTTGGCTTTTGAGGAATGTATTAGATATTTCCAGTCAGGCGTTTTTAAATCACGACTGGTTAAATTAAAAAGTAAAGTCAGCAAATAATTACTTCGCCCAATTAACTTAGTCGTAAGAATTGTTAATTTAACGCTATTTCGCGTAATTTTTACTTGATCGGAGTGAGTGAAGTCGAGATTTTGTTGAATTTTTCTCAATGTCAAAACAGCCATTCCTAATGCCCACAAACAAAAATTGCGAATACCCGTTTCATGCGCCGGTATTTTTAGAGTATATGCTAATGCATTTTCCAAATGTCCATGAGCAATGCTAATCAAGTGCTCTAAACCTAGTCGAAACCCTTCATCATCTGTCTCGAAACTTAATTTTTTAAGCTCAAAACCGGTTTCTGAAAAAATATCTTGTGGTAACCAACAAACTCCACGTTCTGCATCATCCCAAATATCTTTTAATATATTAGTCATTTGCAAACCTTGTCCAAAAGACACAGATAACCGCAACAACTCTTCTCTATGCACTGCTATTTCTGGCGAATAATGACAGAAAAGTTTGGCAAGCATTTCACCTACACAACCAGCAACATAATAACAATACCTATCTAAATCAGCCAATGTAGCCAATCCATCATGTAGGTTTTGTGCTTGAAAGATCGGCATGCCATCCGCCATTGTTTCAACACAAGTAGCCAAAGCTTGAACTTGAGCGTCATCAAGCGTATGTGTAATTTGTATAACTCGTGGCAGTACATGAATCAAAGTATGTTCTGCAGAAATAGTTTGGTCAGAGAGTAAAGGAGCAAGATCTACAGCAAATGCTTCAGCATTAGCACCGGTCTTAACAACATCAATAAACTCAGTACAGAAATATTTTTTTTGGGAGGCCGTTAACGAAACCTCATCTTCAATCGTATCTACTATACGGCACAATAAATATGCATTTGCAACTGCGCCATATAAACTGCTGGGTAATTGCGGAATAGTTAAAGCAAACGTTCTGGACACACCTTCTAATAAGAGTGCTTGAAAATCATTATCAGAAAGTTGACTCAATGATTTTGGGTTATCCAATGATATCAGTGGTTCGCTCATAATAATATTTTTGATGTCAGCCAAATGGATTAATACACTATAATAACGGCAATAATAGCCTGTTTGTTGGTATTTTGCAAAGCAATGTTGTTTTATTGCTAAACCCTCTATTTAACTAGGTTTAAAAGTAACTTATTAAAAATAATAAACAATTATTTATAACTTATGTTGCATTTATACCAAATCTCTATAAAAAATATATCCTAAAGACATTATAAACATAAATTTACTTAATAAACTGGAGTCACTGATTAAAACATAGTATTCTAGGTAACAATATATAAGCGATTGTATTATATGACCGACCTGATTAATCAATTTTATTCTGAGTATAGTAAAACTTGGAAATTGATTATCCACAGGGCTATCGAATTTGTTGTTTTATTGCAACAATCCTATTACATCGCATTGTAATTATATAGTCATCACTAACAAATTATTATTTTAAGGGGCATTAATAATGGGCGTTCCATTACGACAACAAATAGCAGTGGGTACCTATCTTTTTAAACAAAAACTTAAGGGTGTAAAAAAATATCCTTTAGTTCTAATGCTCGAACCACTATTTCGTTGCAACCTTGCTTGTGCTGGTTGCGGTAAAATCGATTACCCTGATGACATTCTTGACAAAAGATTATCCTTTGAAGAATGTATGCAAGCCGTTGATGAATGTAATGCTCCCATGGTTTCTATACCAGGTGGTGAGCCCCTTATTCACAAAGAGATGCCTCAAATAATTGAAGGCATTGTTGCTCGAAAGAAATATGTGTACTTATGCACAAATGCTTTGTTGTTGAAAAAAAGAATTGATGACTATACTCCCTCCCCTTATTTGACTTTTTCAATTCATCTAGACGGCATGCAAGAAAGACATGACGCTTCAGTATGTCAAGAAGGTGTTTTTGATAGGGCAGTAGAGGCCATAAAGCTAGCGATTGGAAAAGGTTTTAGAGTTAATATCAACTGCACACTTTTTCAAGGGGAAAATGCTGCTGAAGTCGCTGAGTTTCTTGATTATGCAATGACACTAGGCGTGGAAGGCGTAACTATTGCTCCTGGATTTAGTTATGAACACGCACCTCAACAAGATGTATTCATTAAAGGTAAAGATGTTAAAGATTTATTCAGAGGCATTTTTAAGATAGGAAAAAATCGCAAGTGGCGTCTTAACCATTCATCACTTTATCTTGATTTTTTAGCAGGCAATCAAAACTACGAGTGCACCCCATGGGGGAACCCTACTCGCAACGTATTTGGCTGGCAAAAACCTTGCTATTTATTGGCTGACGAGGGTAATGCAGCAAGTTTTCAAGAACTTCTTGATACCACACCATGGGATAAATACGGCAATGTAAACAATCCCAAATGCGCAAGCTGCATGGCACATTGCGGATACGAAGCGACTGCAGTTGAGGATATGTTAAAGAATCCAATAAAAGCGTTACTTGTATCTATAAAAGGCCCTAAAACAGAGGGAGACATGGCTCCAGAACCAACCCCAGAAAATAGTAATGAAAATGGATTACCTACATTAGCAGGCATTCCAATTAAAGTTGAAATGTCTGAATAAATTTGATCCGTAAAATAATATATATAAATAGTATTAAGGCTTTGATTATGATTTTAAAAAAAATTCAATTAGTTTTATTTTATATTTTTTGCCTTGCTGTCACTAATACAACTCTTGCCCAAACTGATTCTGCAGCAACTGCAAAGCAAGTAGTCGAAAAGTTTCAATCAGAATTAATTACTGTGATGAAGAACGGCAAGCAGCTTGGATATGCAGGTCGATACAAAAACTTAACTCAACCCGTCTCAGATAGTCACGACCTAACAAAAATCGCTCGTATTATAGTTGGTAAAGAGTGGGAAAAACTATCTGAAACACAACAACAAAAACTGGTAGATGCTATTATTCGCTTAAGTATTGCATCTTATGCTCATAACTTTAAGGATTTTTCTGGTGAATCATTCATATTTGATTCAGAAGAGGAAACTACCCGAGGAGGTTTTGTTGTTCACAGCCACTTAGTTATTCCAGATGATAAACCTGTTAAATTTGACTACATGCTAAAAGAAAAAGGTAATAGTTGGCGAATTATTAACATTATTGCAAACGGAGTAAGTGATCTCGCATTGAAACGGTCTGAATACACCACAATATTGCAACGTGAAGGTTTTGATTCTTTAGTAGCAAAGATTAATGAAAGAATTGATGCTTACTCAAAATTGTAAAATCAACTATTACATAGATGAATATAATTTTTAGAAAAATCAGTAACACTAAAATAAATTACATTATTACAGTGGTTTTTATTTTAACGACTGCAGTTTCTATAATTGGCTGTGCTACAGATAAAGCTAATGAACAACCAATTAGCAACAATAAAGCCGATCCCTATGAAAATTTTAATAGGAAAATGTTTGCTTTTAATAGTTCTGTCGATACGCATGTTGCAAAACCCATTTCAGACTCCTACAAATCTGTTACACCAGAATTTGTCCAAACTGGCGTTGCCAATTTCTTTAATAATCTTAAAAATATCAACGTAATTATTAACGACGTTCTTCAAGCTAAGTTCACCCAAAGCGCTCACGATACCGGTCGTATAGCACTCAACACCACACTAGGAATAGGTGGCTTGTTTGATGTTGCAAAGCATGCAGGACTGGAACAAAATGAAGAGGACTTCGATCAAACTCTTGCTGTATGGGGAGTCTCTCCAGGATCTTACCTTGTTCTGCCCTTTTTTGGACCTTCTACTACCAGGGGGGTTCATGGCGCGATATTTGATGCAGCAACAAGCCCAACTACCTATACAATGATTGGCGTGCCAATAAATATGTTATCAGTCGTCAATACGCGGGCTAATGCAGATGGTTCATTAAAATTCATCAATGAAGCGGCACTAGACCCTTATGTTTTTACCCGTGAATCTTTCATGCAATGGCGCAATAATCTAGCAACTGATGGAAAAACCGATAGTGCAAATAATAATATTGATGAACTTGATATTGAGTCACTAGACGATGAAAAAACAAGCGCTTTAAAAGAAGATGGGGCTGTTGCTAAGAAAAGTAATGAATCGAATAGTGGAATTAGCTTAGAACCTGAAACTAAATAGATTTATCATTAATTGCCGCATTTCATTTTTTCTATAAAAACTTTAATCCGTATATCTCACCATTAATAATGTAGCAAGGAATGAACCTCATAGCTGGTCAATTTTTCTCTACCCTTAAGAAAATCCAGCTCTACTACAAACGCACACGCCTCTACTTTAGCACCTAGCTTTTCGATCAATTCACAACTTGCTACAGCTGTACCACCTGTGGCTAACAAATCGTCTACGACTAATACACGATCATTTGAACTAAAAGAATCGATATGAGCTTCTAATGTTGCCGAACCATACTCCAGGTCATAAGAAACACTTTGCACCTCATAAGGAAGCTTCCCTGGTTTTCTAAGCGGTATAAACGGCAGACCCAACTCCCAAGCAACTAAAGAACCAAAAACAAAGCCACGCGCTTCCATGCCAGCTACTGCAGTTATATTACGTCCTAAAAATGGATGTATTAGTTGATGCACACTAAGCCTTAGGGCAGCTGGGTCTTTTACTAATGGAGTAATATCCTTAAAAACAATACCTTGTTTTGGGAAATCAACGATGTCACGAATTTTACTTCTTAATCTATCCATGGCTTTATTTTAAAACTTAAATTGTACGGTTAGTGATAAATACTGATAATAATCAGATACGTTTCATAGATCATGCACAAAAAAATCAAGCGCAGAAAGTTTCAATTTGGTTAGTAATACCTTGAACATCCAAACCACAAATAGCCAACAACTCTTCTCGCGTGCCTTGCTCAATAAAACTATCAGGAAGACCAATGTTTAAAACCGGCATGAGGATATGTTGTTTCTGCAGAAAATTATTGACGGCACTACCTGCCCCACCTGATATAACATTTTCTTCGATGGTGACAAATACCTCGACAGTTTTCGCAAGCTTAAGCAGCAACTCTTCGTCCAGTGGTTTGATAAATCGCATATTAACGACGGTTGCACCTAATTGTTTACCTACAACCAAGGCGGGTGTGACCATACTGCCCCACGCCAAGATGGCAATGCGACTGCCTTGATGACGTATTTCACCTTTGCCCACTGGTAAGGCATCTAGGGCTTTGTCAACGACTGCACCCGGGCCTTTACCACGAGGATATCTTACGGCAGCAGGTCCTTCATGCAAATAACCGGTGGTGAGCATTTGGCGGCATTCATTTTCATCAGCGGGCGCCATGAGCAGCATGTTGGGTATACAGCCCATATAACTGTAATCAAAACTACCCGCATGCGTAGGACCATCAGGTCCAACTAAGCCAGCACGGTCGATGGCAAATAATACGTCTAAATTTTGTATAGCCACATCGTGGATTAATTGATCGTAAGCGCGTTGTAAAAAGGTGGAATAAATTGCAACTACAGGCTTCCCACCCTGACAGGCTTGTCCAGCTGCTAAAGTGACAGCATGTTGTTCGGCGATGGCTACATCAAAATAGCGTTCCGGATATTGCTCAGAGAATTTGACTAAGCCTGAGCCTTCGCGCATGGCCGGTGTAATACCTAGTAAACGCTGGTCTTGTGCCGCCATATCACATAACCAATTACCAAAGACTTCGGTGTAAGTCGGATGTGGTGACGGTGCTGATTTAGGCAGAGCATCCAGAGTGGGATCAAATGCCGGTACGCCATGATAAGCCAATGGGTCTTTTTCGGCAGGCGGATAGCCTTTTCCTTTTTTGGTTACTATGTGTAAAAAACGCGGGCCTGAGGTGGCTTTAAGATTTTCGAGAGTAGCGACTAGCATATCGACGTCATGGCCATCTATGGGGCCAATATAGTTAAAGCCTAGCTCTTCAAATAAAGTCCCTGGCACTATCATACCTTTCATGTGTTCTTCAGTTTTACGAGCCAATTCCCATACGCTGGGCATTTTACTGAGGGCTTTTTTACTTTCTTCACGCAGCGATGAATACAGTTTACTGGATAAGATCTTGGTCAGATAGTTACTCATTGCGCCAACCGGTGGCGAAATGGACATGTCATTGTCGTTCAAAATAACTAATAAATTAGCATCGATTGCACCTGCATGATTCATGGCTTCAAAGGCCATACCACCGGTAATACTGCCGTCACCAATAATGGCAACCATTTGCTTGTCTTCACCTTTCAGTCTCGAGGCTATTGCCATGCCGAGTGCAGCGCTGATTGAGGTACTGGAGTGACCGACACCAAAAGCGTCGTATTCGCTTTCACTACGATTAGGAAACGCACAAACGCCATTTAAGGTACGAATGGTGGTCATACGTTCTTTTCGACCAGTAAGTATCTTATGGGGATAGGCTTGATGACCCACATCCCAAACTAATTGATCTGATGGGGTATCAAATACGTAATGTAAGGCAACCGTTAATTCAACTGTACCTAAGCCTGCTGAAAAATGCCCTCCTGATATACTGACCGTATGCGTTAAATAATCCCGCAACTCTTTC
>CAIVQX010000204.1 GCA_903908165.1 uncultured Methylococcaceae bacterium
TATTCAAAGCTTGCTGGGCACCGCGAAACTGAATGGATTAAACCCTGAGGCCTGGCTAAAAGATACTTTAGAAAAACTGCCGGCTTGGCCGAATAGTCGTATTGATGAATTGTTGCCGTTTCCTGGTGCATCGGTAGATGCAAAATCACAGGACTAAAGCTAGGGATAGACGGTCGCGCCGGACGCTTACATTTAGGTAACCAATTTACAGGAAAATAAGATGTCACATTGGTACGAAGACAACTCTCATTCCATAGGCAATACACCATTAGTCCGGCTTAATCGCATTATTGAGGGCGCGCCGGCGAATGTGTTGGCAAAAATAGAAGGACGTAATCCTGCTTTTTCAGTTAAATGCCGAATTGGTGCGGCAATGATTTGGGATGCTGAACAACGTGGCTTATTAGGCCCCGGTAAAGAGCTTGTTGAACCAACCAGTGGTAATACGGGTATTGCCTTGGCTTTTGTGGCGGCAGCTCGTGGCACGCCATTAACCTTAACTATGCCCGAAACTATGAGTCTTGAGCGACGCAAGTTATTGATAGCCTACGGTGCGAAACTGGTACTAACTGAAGGTGCAAAAGGCATGAGTGGTGCAATTGCTAAAGCAGAAGAAATTGTTTCATCCGATTCAAATCGTTATGTATTGCTACAGCAATTCAAAAATCCGGCTAATCCGGCTATTCATGAACAAACCACCGGGCCTGAAATCTGGAACGATACAGATGGAGCCATTGATATTCTAGTTTCTGGGGTTGGCACCGGAGGAACGATTACTGGTGTATCACGTTATATTAAACAAACCCGAGGTAAAGCCATAACTTCTATTGCTGTAGAGCCATCTGCAAGTCCTGTACTGACACAGTATCGGGCAGGAGAGTCTCTCCAACCTGGGCCGCATAAAATTCAAGGCATTGGTGCCGGCTTTATTCCGACAGTACTTGATCTTGATTTAGTTGATGAAATTGAACAGGTCAGCAATGAAGAAGCTATTACTTACGCTCGTCGTCTTGCCAAAGAAGAAGGCATTCTTGCTGGCATATCTTGTGGTGCTGCAGTTGCTGTCGTAGTTCGCGTTGCTAAACGTATAGTAAACGCATGAAAAACTATCGTTGTAATATTGCCAGATTCTGGTGAGCGTTATTTAAGTTCCCCTTTGTTCGAAGGTCTTTTTGATGTCAGCGGTATTGCAGTATGAGCATTATTGAAGTGTTAAACGGTCAATATGATTGGGGAATTGACTCACTTGTAGGGCAATTACGTGAGTTACGGTTGCAGTCTCTGGAAACGAGGAGCAGACGTAATAACCCCCCCAAACTACCTTCAAAAAAAGAATTACAGGTTATTTTGGATGGACTAGGCGGCGTTTTGTTTCCAAACAGGTTAGGGCTTCCAGATCTGAATGATGAAGGTATCGATTACTTTGTCGGTCATACTCTTGAAACCCTCTTACGCAAGCTTTATAAGCAGGTTAGCCGTGAACTTCAGTTTGTATCAGGATTACAAGAACTTGATGAGGCTGATTATGAGCAGGCCATTCATATTGTTCGTGAATTTGCAACACAGTTACCGATTGTAAGAAAGTTGCTTGATACTGATATTCAGGCTGCTTTCGAAGGTGACCCAGCCGCAAGTAGTCCTGATGAAGTATTGGTTTGTTATCCTGGCATTACTGCAATTATTCATCATCGCCTTGCACACGTTCTGTATCAATTAGGATCGCCACTTGTTGCTCGGATTATTTCAGAGATTGCTCATTCAGCAACTGGTATCGATATTCATCCTGGTGCACAAATCGGTGAAAGTTTTTTTATTGATCATGGTACAGGGGTTGTTATTGGCGAAACCGCTGTCATTGGTCGCCATGTTCGAGTATATCAAGCAGTTACTCTCGGAGCCAAACGTTTTGAAAAAGATAGCAATGGTTTGCTGGTTAAAGGTAATGCCAGACACCCCATCGTTGAAGATGATGTTGTGATATATGCCGGTGCTACGATTTTGGGTCGTATTACTATAGGTAGAGGGTCGACGATTGGCGGTAATGTTTGGCTAACACATAATGTTTCCCCAGGCAGTAATATTACTCAGGCACATGTTCGTAATGAATTATTCCTCGATGGTGCTGGCATTTAAGAGGTTATTGACGCATTAATTTTAAATACAAATTATAAAAGTTAGAAGCTCCAGCTTCCAATTGCTTAAAAAAGCATTGTTCAGCAAATGACTTCAATCTGGAGATTGAAATTAATTAACTACACTTAACACGTTAACAACTATAGGAAAAAAACATGTCTGATATTCATGAAGGTCAATCACATACTGCATTAGGTGATGTCGCTGCGCGTACCTTAGCAAACGCTACTAAAACTGTGCCTATGTTATCAACTATCACGCCTAGATGGTTGGTGCATTTATTGCCTTGGAAACCACTTGAGGCCGGTATTTATCGCGTCAACAAAGTAAAAAATGAAACAAATCTACTTGTTGATTGCTCCAGTCTTGATGAAAAAGAGTTGCCACAAACATTTGTTGATTATGAAGAATGGGGCAGAGAATACCGCTTAAATGCTGTTAATACAGTTCTTGATATACACACCCGTATTTCTGATTTATATAGCAGTCCACATAATCAAATCCATGAACAATTACGTTTGACTATTGAAACTATTAAAGAACGCCAAGAAAGCGAATTGATTAACAATGCCGAGTATGGCCTACTTAATAACGTGGCTCCAGGTTTTAAAGTCCAACCTCGTAATGGTGCTCCAACTCCGGATGATCTGGATGAGTTGATTTCACGAGTCTGGAAAGAACCTGGTTTTTTCTTGGCACATCCACTTACTATTGCAGCGTTTGGTCGTGAATGTACGCGTCGTGGAGTTCCACCTGCAATTGTTACTTTATTTGGTTCCCAATTCTTAACATGGCGAGGACTGCCTTTGATTCCTTCTGACAAAGTCAAAGTCGTAAACGGTAAAAGTAGTATTTTGTTATTACGTACGGGTGAAAGTCGACAAGGTGTTGTCGGACTTTATAAACCTAACTTGACTGGCGAACTGAGCATGGGTCTATCAGTTCGCTTTATGGGAATTAATCACAAAGCCATTGCTTCTTACTTGATTTCTTTATATTGCTCAGTGGCAGTTTTGACTGATGATGCACTCGGTGTCCTTGAGAATGTTGAAGTGGGCAAGTACCATGACTACAAGTAACTCTGAGCCTATCAGTTTAGCGCAGCTGGGCTTTACCCAAAATGAATTATTACCTGATATAGAGCAGTTGACTAAGATGGCCAACGATTTGTTTTCAGCTCTGCCCTGCGATGGATTGAGGTTTGGACAGGTTAAGTCGACAATAATGAGTGGCGTAGATTCATCATTGCCAGGTTTTGATAAATCAAACTTACCTAGTATTACAGGTTTCGGTCTGCCAGGAGAGGCTGAATTGCAAACGTTTCATACTCAATCGTTGGCATCGTCCTATAAAGATGTTCCCAACAGTTTGGATACCGAACCAGTCTTTGATAAGCCGCCAACCTCGACAGCATCGAGCTTGGCAGGTTTTGATAAATCGATATTGTCGGGTATTTTGCCTAATGATTTTGGCTTACCTGATGAAGCTCAATTGCAACAGTTGTTGGTTTCACGGGTGCCATCTGGAGACAGTTTACCCCAATTTGGAATTGTTACAGCTGACACCAATCCAGCTACTGGTGTTTTTCAACCAAGTGTCTCGCCAAAAGTATCTGAAGCAGAGTTATATAAGTTTTTTGAAGGAAAAACACCATCGACAGAGAGAATCCCGAAATCTGTGGCAGGTGTTAAAGATTTTTCTAATAGTTCAAGTTTTGATGCCAAATTAATAGCGGGTCTTTCACCTGAAGTATACGGATTAGCCGGCGAATCAGAATTACAGAGTTTGTTTTCGCCAAACGGATTAACAGCTTCGAGCGTTGATTCAGGATCATCCTTTTATTTTGTTGATGAGCTCAAAGCTGTTGGTTTTAACGCACAATTACCGGTTATTTCATCTGCACATCCGCCTTTTGATGTCCATGCTATCCGTCGTGATTTCCCCATACTTAAGGAACGAGTTAACGGTCATCCACTGGTTTGGTTTGATAATGCAGCGACTACTCAAAAGCCACAGGTGGTGATTGATCGTATTTCTCATTTTTATGAACATGAGAATTCCAACATTCACCGTGCGGCTCATGAATTGGCAGCAAGATCTACCGATGCTTATGAAAAAGCGCGGGATACAGTAGCCCATTTTATGAATGCGCCTTCGTCTGCTGAGATTGTTTTTGTTCGTGGAACTACTGAAGCAATTAATCTGGTAGCTCAAAGTTGGGGAAGGCAACACATTAGTGTGGGTGATGAGATTGTCATTACTTGGTTGGAGCATCATGCCAATATTGTCCCATGGAAACAGCTTTGTGAATTAGCGGGTGCAACGTTAAGGGTTGCACCCGTTGACGAAGATGGTCAAATATTGTTAGGTGAATATCAAAAGTTACTAAATGCTAATACCAAGTTGGTAGCCTTTACCCAAGTTTCTAATGCGTTAGGGACAGTGACCCCTGCTAAAGAAATGATCGACATGGCACATCGGGTTGGTGCGCGTGTTTTGCTTGACGGGGCTCAGTCTGTTTCGCATTTGCGGGTTGATGTGCAGGCGCTGGATTGTGACTGGTTTGTTTTTTCCGGGCACAAGATTTTTGGTCCTACGGGTATTGGTGTTTTATACGGAAAATCCGAGTTACTGGAGTCTATGCCGCCCTGGCAAGGTGGTGGTAACATGATTGAAGATGTGACTTTTGAAAAGATTATCTATCAACTAGCACCTGCCCGCTTTGAAGCCGGTACCGGTAATATTGCCGATGCAGTGGGCTTGGGAGCAGCCCTTGAGTATTTGTTAAAAATAGGCATTGACAATATCGCACGTTATGAGCATGAATTATTAATCTATGCAATGGAAGCATTGAGAAGCATCTCTGGTTTGCGTTTGATCGGAACTGCGGCTGAAAAAACGAGTGTTTTGTCATTTGTATTGGCTGGACATAGCAATCAAGAGGTTGGAATTGCCTTAAATCGTGTCGGTATAGCGGTTCGTACCGGTCATCATTGTGCACAACCTATCTTGCGTCGATATGGACTTGAAAGCACGGTTCGTCCTTCATTGGCATTTTATAATACCCATCAAGAGGTTGATTTATTGGTGAATACAATCAGACGAATTAAAAGTGGCAGAGACTTTTAGTTCCGGTCGAATTACTTTTCAAAAAAAAGCGCATCAATCGATGCGCCTTTCCAATTTAATTGATTTTTAGTAAGGACAACTTTCAAATAACGATTTTTAGCTATTATCTAGGGCTTCTAGGGGGTCAGTGTGTTTAAGTCCAAAAGCATTTGCAACTGCTGGATAAGTTAAGTTGCCACGATAGGTATTAAGACCATATTGTAATGCCGTATCTTTACGAACAGCATCAAGACCATCGTTTGCTAATCGTAACGTATATATTGAAGTTTGGTTATTAAGAGCAAAAGTACTTGTCCGCGGGACTGCTCCAGGCATATTGGCAACACAATAATGCACTACACCATCAATTTCATAAGTCGGGTTACTATGAGTTGTCGCTTGAGTTGTCTCCACACACCCTCCCTGATCAACGGCTACATCAACAATAACAGAACCTTTTCGCATGGTAGGTAACATGTTGCGGGTGATTAACCAAGGTGCACGTCCACCGGGGATTAATACTGCACCAATCACTAAATCGGCTTCTACGATTACTTCCTCAATATTATACTCATCGCTGATGCGCGTTTGTAATTGTCCTCTATAAATATCATCCAGATATTTTAGGCGGTCATGACTAATATCTAATACTGTAACTTGTGCGCCTAGACCAACTGCTACTCTTGCTGCATTGGTGCCGACAATACCCGCTCCCAATATAACAACATTTGCAGGAGCAACACCTGGAACGCCTCCCATCAATACGCCTCTGCCACCATGAGATTTTTGTAAATAGGTGGCACCTACTTGCGTTGCCATTCGTCCTGCTACTTCACTCATTGGCGTTAATAAAGGTAGCTGACCATTTGCAGTTTGAAGGGTTTCATACGCGATACCCGTTGTACCACTTGCTAATAGTGCTTCGGTGAGCGGCTTGTCAGAGGCCAGATGTAAATAAGTAAACAGGATTAAGTCTTGGCGTAAATAATTATATTCAGAGGTAATGGGTTCTTTAACTTTAACAACCATGTCTGCTGCCCATGCATCTTTAGCATAGGGAACAATGTCAGCACCAGCAGCTTGATATTCCTCATCTGAAATTGAACTTCCAGCTCCGGCGCCCCTTTCTACAAGAACCTTATGACCCTGTTTGGCTAAGGCTTTAATGGTGCCTGGGGTCATTCCTACACGACCTTCATTATCTTTAATCTCTTTAGGTAATCCGATGCGCATGATGTAGCTCCAAATTGTCGTAGGTGTGACTCAGATTCAATAACTTTAGCACTATACAATAAGTATTGCATTGACGAAAAGGCAACACTAATGAATACAATTAAAATTTTATCAAATGGATAACATACTAACCTTATGAGCTATTCATTAAAGAATTCTAATTGTTGATTTATAAATGACTGACATCCAAACCATATTGATCAAGTTTTGAATGACTAATATAATCAAGTGGAATGGTTTTGTAATAATCTCCCTCTACAATATTAAAACGTGTATTTCTTGCTAGTGAATCAGTATTTTTATCATTTATGTGATGCATGATGGATTGCCCACCTGATAATTCTACTAGGGCTGTAAATTGGGTTAAGTTTGTCAATAATCTATTATTTTCAACTTGAGTATCCATGTTTTTTGCTGAAAGACTGACAAAATTTGGTAATATTTTTCTTATTAAATTAAATTCTTCTTTTTTATCACTTAGATAATCTAACTTAAGCGCAATTTGATAGCCTCTATGCTGATAGTTACTTAAACCTTTGATCAGTTCTTTATGATAGGGTACATATTGACTGTTTATTGCTAATACTATGGCGACATTTTTTGTTTGTAATCCGCATTGTCTGATCACGTCTTCAAAATAAGCACCATGATCTTGTTTAATGCCTAATATGTGACGAGCATCAACTTCCAAAAATAATATACCTTCTAAATGTGCTAATACTAAATAATTTAGCATATGTACCGTACGTGATAAACGGTCAAAATTGATGATAGTATCAGAGTTAATTGTTGGTTCGGATGTATTTGTCGATAGTATTTCAATTTCGTTTGCAGGCAAATGCGATATTTTGTCAGGTGCGACGCTGATTCGTGCAGTATGGCCGATGATAATATCAGGTTGCAAAGTCTTACGTAACGGTGAAAATACACTTTCAATTCTTAGAGGCCCAAAAAGTCCAATTGCTTTCCCTTCTTTTAGAACAAAGGGTCGAAAGTGTGATCGATGTTCACGCTGGAGTCGATCATTAAAGTATTCAACTAATTCTTGTATAGGCATATAATTTTCTCTACTTAACAACCATTAATAACATAAGCGGCAAACTTGATGGTAAAAAAAGGCGAGCATGATACTCGCCATAAAAACTTCCCTGTTAGTAGGAGTAAAGCTTAAATAATCCCTTAAATAAGCTGTTAGAACTTATAGTTTGTTTGTATAGAGCTGGCGCCGAAAATTTGAACAAAGCTATAAGTGAAAATCTGTTACCTTTTAAAGTCCGCGAGGACATAAGAATGGACCAGAAAAATGAA
>CAIVQX010000205.1 GCA_903908165.1 uncultured Methylococcaceae bacterium
ATAAGGTTTCCATATCTTCTGAACGAATTTCTTTCTGTAGTGAATGAAACTCAAAAGGTAATTGGAGTATTGGATCGAGTTGTTTGAGTAAAAGGCTGCGATTGTGGTCGTTTTTATGGCCACTAGAACCAGACCAAGCCAAACCAATTCGCGGTTTGGTTTTGGTGCCAATTTTTTTATGCCAAATATGTTGTTTATCAACACTTGAAAAAAGATAAGGTGTCGGTGCCGGAATAGTTTCAAGAGTTGTTTTGAACGCAAGTGGCAAGCTCATAATAGGGCACTGAAGATCAAAGGGGGGTAGGGCCTTACCTTTTTCTACGAGAGTAATGTTGCTTTTAAGCGATGACAGTAAGCTGATTAATGCTTTGGGTGCCTCAAACACTACTTTTGCTCCACGTGCTTCTGCCATGTGTATATAACGGCAGAATTGAATGATATCGCCTAAGCCTTGTTCTGAATGGATTAAAAGAGTTTTATCTTGAAGAGGTTCTTCACCTAACCATAAGGGTTGTGAAAAATGTCTAAAATATTCTTGATCGTTATGTTTCCATCGCCATTCGTAAAGCTTCCAACCCTCTTCATAATGGCCGGTAAGTATTTTTAGAAGTGCTTTATTCCAATAGGCATCAGCTAAAGCAGGGTTTAAGAAAATAGCACGGTCATAATTTAGTAGAGCATCAGCTAGTCTGTTCAACTCTTGAAGACATAATCCCCGATTAGAGTATGCCAGTGCAAAATCAGGTTTCAGGTTAATGGCTCGGTTATAACTTAAAAGTGCTTCATTCGGTTGTTTTAATTTGCGAAGGGCATTGCCACGATTTGAATAGGCTTTGGCATAATTAGGGTTTAGTGCAAGCGCACGGTCATGGTTTGCCAATGCATCAGCATAATTGGTTAAAGCATAGAGCGTGCTACCAAGACTTGAATAAGCTTCGGCATAATTGGGATTTAAGTAAATAGCATATTCATGACTTTGTAGAGCCTCTTCATAGCGCTTTAATTCATAGAGTGCATTACCACGACTTGAATGTGCTTCGGCATAATTAGGATTCAAGCTAAGTGCTTGGTCATAACTGGCTATCGCTTCTTCATATCGATTTAATTCTTGAAGTGCATTGGCACGATTATAATAGGTAATAGAGTGATTAGGTATTAAGCCAATAGCCTGGTTGTAGCTATTTATTGCTTCTTCGAATCGATTTAATTCTTGAAGTGTATTGCCACGATTACGTACTGCTAAAACATCAGCCGGATCTAAAGAGATTACTTTGTCAAAGTCTGTTAGTGCTTCGTTAAAACGTTCTAATGATTTGAAGGTGTTACCACGGTTATAGTAGGCGTCAATATAATCGGGTTTTAAGGTGATTGCGCGGTCATAATTAATAAGTGCTTCTTTATGACGCTTTAATTCTTGAAGTGCGACGCCACGACTGCAAAGTGCTTGAGGTTGTTTGGGTGCAAATTGTAATGATTGCCCGAGTAATTTGATACATTCTTTAAAGTCGCCTAGTTGTAACGCAACCATACCTAGTGAGGTTAATAAGTCAGGGTCTTTTGGGTATTGCTTTAGTAATTGTTTATAACTATCGGCGGCTTCTTTTAATTTACCAGCTTGATGCAAGGCAATGGCATTTTGTAAAATGGCCTGTTGATTTGATGAGGTTATTTTAGAAGACATGATTTAATAATTAAACCTAATAAAGTTTATCTGGTTACCCAATGGGTATTTTAGTTTTGTAGTGGGTAAATTAATGCACTAGTTGATGATGTCTCTAAACTAATTATAGTGATTAAGCTTTATTGTCCACATAAATATGATCTGGAGGCAAACCATTTTGTTGTCTTTCGTATATTGTTAAATAAGCTGATTCAATATGCTTTGTGAAAAGTCGTGAGTCATATAGGGGTGATGTGGGTAAATTATGTTGTAGCTTGATTTTTAGCGTATTCAATTTATCTGGATGATTAGCAAGATCAATGGCTAGTTCTTCATAGCTTGCTTGGGTTGAAGTAATTAGTTCGGGAAGTCCAACTGCCTTAAGTAAGCTTGCAGCAACCCTACTCGCGAAAGAAGTACCCATACAAGTAAGAACTGGCAAACCCATGCGAAGCGCATCGCTGCCGGTAGTTCCGGCATTGTAAGGTAGAGTGTCCAAAAAGAGATTGGCAACTCGATATCTGGCTAAGTATTCTGGTCTGAGGAGATGCTTTCCAAAAACAAGTCGATTTGGCGAAAGCCCTCTTAAACTAATTTCTTTTTTTAAGTTAGTTTCTGCTAATACATTGTCAGCATAGAGAAACAATACACTATTGTTAACTTGTTTAAGAATTCGGCTCCAGCTATCAAAAGTGTTGGGGGTCATTTTGTAATTATTATTAAAGCAACAAAAAATGAAGGCTGTTTCAGGGAGCCCAAAATCTTGCCTTGTATATATTTCTTCTGAAATATGAGGATTTGAGTCATTAACTTGATAACTGGGTAGGTATATGATTTTTTCTGAATAGTATTTCTGATAATCATCAGGAATTATTGTGCTATCGGCAATTAAATAATCGATAAATTCTGCACCCATTGTGCCTAGAAAGCCTATATAACTGAGTTGTACAGGAGCAGCCCGTATTTTGAATATGTTGGTTCTACAATACTGAGTGTACCCTCCCAAGTCGACGGCAATATCTATTTTATGTTCTCTTGCGAGTAAAGCGATATCTTTATCGGAGAGATGTTGTACATCAAAAAAATGATCAAAACTTGTTTCAAGTCTTTTTCTCATTACATCTTTGGTATCGAGACCAAAAGAAAAAGCATAGATTTCATACTTATTTCTATCGTGTAGTTCAAACAGTTCTGCTGTTAAATAAGCAACAGGATGATTTCTAAAGTCTGCTGAAAAGTATCCAATGCGTATTCTAGGATGTTTTGGGTATGGAGTGATATTAGGTAAGAAGCAATTAGATGGATATTCTGCCTTTACATGAATCTCAGCAGTTTTTCTATGTATTGCAGGATTTTCAGTTAGAGCAATCATTGCAAAGGGTTCAGAAGCATGTTGATGATTTGCAATTTTCTTGGTAAGTTGGGTAAGTAGCATTGAGTTCTTATTCCAATCGCATACTTGCATTTTTGTAAATAATCGTTGTCCCTGTAGTAAGTCCATGTCAGGATTTAAAATAATAGCCAGATCATAACTCCTAAGTGCTTCGCTAAAGTGTTTTAATTCTTGTAGCACGATACCCTTAATAAAATAAGCTTCAGCATAATTTGGATTTAAAGTAATAGCCTGATTGATATTTATCAGGGCATCTTCATAGCGTTTTAATAAATACAGTACTGTACCCCTATTGAAGAGTGCTTCAATATAATCGGATTTTAAGGAAAGGGCTTTGTCAAGACATATCAAAGCTTCGTCGTATTGATTTAAAGATTTAAGTATTGTTCCGTGGTTACAATACGCGTCGGCATAGTTTGGTTGTAAGTCAATAGCTTGTTCAATACTTATGAGTGCTTCATCGTAGCGTTTTAATTCTTTAAGTGAAATACTGCGGTTGTAATAAGCATCAGCATCATTTGGGTACAAAGCAATGGTATTATCAAAACTCAAGAGTGCTTCTTCGTAGCGCTTTAAAGCTTGTAGAACAAGGCCGCGATTGTAATGTGCGTCGATATACTCAGGTTTTAAGGCTAGTGCATGATCATGATATGCAAGTGCTTTTTCATAACGTTTTAGTTCTTGTAAAGCATAGCCACAATTTGAAAGTGTATGGGGTTGATTAGGGTTTATTTTTAAAGATTGTTCAAGCCAATTTAAGCCTTCTTTAAAATTATCTAATTGCAAAGCTAGCATGCCCAATGTATTAAGCAATTGAGTGTCTTTGGGTGTGAGTTTAAGTAGTTTTTTATAAGAATGTGTTGCTTCAGCAAGGTGGCCAGACTCTTGTAAAGCAATGGCTTTTTGCAAAATGAGCTGTTGTTTTTGTTGAGCAGTCTTGGAAGTCATACGTTTGCTGTTGAAACTAAGCCATTTAATGTTAAGTTATTAATTATTTTACCTGATTAACGGGATTTGGCTTTTTAAATATAGCTCACTTAGACTAATATTTTGTTGGATGAAGTTGTTATACAATGGCTGTAAGAGCTGGTGCCGAAAATTTGAACAAAGCTATAAGTGAAAATCTGTTACCTTTTAAAGTCCGCGAGGACATAAGAATGGACCAGAAAAATGAAAAGAAGAGCAAGAAGAAATCACTCACCAGCATTTAAAGCAAAAGTGGC
>CAIVQX010000206.1 GCA_903908165.1 uncultured Methylococcaceae bacterium
GCAAAATAAACTGTACGGGCTATAAGCAACCCAGATAATCTACCTGGGTTGCCATACAGCGCCAATACAGCCAATAAATATCTTTAAGTTAAAATTAGGATGGGGATACTCTATGAGCAAACCTAAAGTCATCGTCACTCGCAAATGGCCTGCCGAAGTTGAAGCGCAGTTAACCTCACTCTATGATGTGCAGTTGAACGAAAACGACATTCCCATGACGGCTAATGAACTTAAACAAGCATTGCTAACTGCTGATGGTTTATTAACCACCGTCACTGATTCAATTACAGCTGATATACTCAATATTGAGGGCAAACGCACTAAAATTATTGGTAATTTTGGTGTCGGGTATAACAATATCGATATTAATGCAGCAAAAAATCAAGGCCTAATTGTTACGAATACCCCTCATGTTTTAACCGATTGTACCGCAGACATTGCTATGCTACTGCTACTCATGTCAGCGAGACGAGCTTCTGAAGGAGAGCGCCTGATCCTCCAGCAGCAATGGACAGGATGGAAACCAACCCAATTAATCGGACAAAAAGTAACGGGGAAAACTCTGGGGTTAATTGGCTTTGGTCGAATAGCTCAAGCGATGGCAAAAAAAGCCCATCATGGCTTCGGGATGAAAATCTTATTTTATGCACCCTCACAGCCAGCACAAACTATAATCGATGACTTACAAGCTGTTCGATGCGAAACTATCGAAGAACTACTTACAGAAGCCAATTTTGTTTCATTGCACTGCCCAGGTGGGGATGGAACTCGACATCTAATTAATGAAGAACGTTTAAAAATAATGCGTCCATCAGCGCACTTAATCAATACTGCGCGGGGTGATGTAGTTGACAGCACGGCACTTATTCGAGCATTAAAAGAGGGCTGGATTACCGGCGCCGGCTTAGACGTCTTCGAAGGCGAACCCAATATAAATCCAGATTTTTTGAGTCTCGATAACGTTACACTTCTACCGCATTTGGGCAGTGCGACCGAAGAAACTCGAACAGCAATGGGTAATTGTGTATTAAAAAATATTTCAGCTTTTTTTACAGGGCAGAACCCTGAAGACAGAGTTGTTTAAACCCCAAAAACTGTATTTTATGACCTAGTTTATGCACTGAACAAGGAAGTAGCATAAAATTTTTTAAACATCTCCTACAGGAAACAAATCTTTAATAGCATCACGTTCATCAAGCAACTCTGCCTCGGTTATTGATAGTTTTTGCATACTAAATTCATTCATATCCACGCCCTTTACAATAATAACTTCTCCATTAACCACCATTACTGGAAATGAAAAAAACAAATCTTTAGCAATACCATAACTTCCATCGGAAAGCACGCCCATACTTACCCAATTTCCCTCCTCAGTACCGAACACCCAGTCCCTCATTTGATCTATTGCTGCATTAGCAGCTGATGCAGCGCTAGACTGACCTCTGGCTTTTATGACAGCTGCACCTCTTTGCTGTACAGTAGAGATAAATTCATTAACGAACCAACTCTCATCAACCAAAGATAAAGCATTTTGTCCTTTTACTCTTACATGGTGCAAATCGGGATATTGTGTAATTGAATGATTTCCCCAAATTATCATATTTTTAATATCGGTAGTCAGAACACCACATTTATCAGCCAACTGGGATATTGCTCGATTGTGATCCAACCGACTCATTGAAGAAAAGTTTCCCGGATTCAAGCCAGGTGCATTTTTTAAAGCAATCAAGGCATTGGTATTAGCTGGATTACCAATCACCAATACTTTTACATTTCTTGCAGCTACTGCGTTTAAAGCCTTACCTTGTGCAGAAAAAATGTCCGCATTAACTTCTAGCAGATCTTTACGCTCCATACCAGGACCTCTTGGATGCGCACCTACCAAAAAAGCATAATCTACATTTTTAAAGGCCACCATAGGATCATCAGTTATTTCAACTCTATGCAGCAAAGGACTGGCGCAATCATTTAACTCCATAACTACGCCTTGCAACGCATTCATTGCCGATGGTAATTCCAACAAATGTAAGACAATAGGCTGATCAGAACCTAAAAATGATCCTGCCGCCAAACGAAAAAGCAAAGAATAACTAATCTGTCCGGCTGCACCAGTTACTGCTATATGAATAGGCGTTTTCATTTTTTTCCTTAATATTTTAAATATACAGTGTGCATTTTAATAAAGTTTAATTGAATATTTCTAACCCTTTATCTCCCAGCTAGGGAAGAGCAAACCCATTAAGACTTAACTTTTCCATAAACTGTTAGCTTGCAATATTATGCAATCGTATCATTCCTGTTGCAGTAAAAACACCGATTAATCAAGTAGCATAATAACGGCACATTTTTTTTATCGGGTATAATAGCCAAAAAACCACCACATTACCGTATAACTATAGGTAAGTTAATGAAAAAATTACTATTCCAATTCGACACAGATATTCATCCATCCGTTTTTGATACCGTGGTTGGTTATGATGGTGGCGCCGACCATGTGATTGGATTTGGGGGGTTAACGCCAGAAAACGTCACCGGACTTGTAGAAGGTACTATTTTTACACGCGCGCCAAATGATAAAAAGAACACTGCCATTTTTGTTGGTGGTAGCGACATTCTTGCAGGACAAAAATTATTTAAAGCCATACAAAACTGTTTTTTTTCCGGATTTAAAGTTTCTGTGATGCTAGACAGTAATGGCAGCAACACAACTGCAGCTGCCGCTGTTGCCAAGCTGGTATGCAGTGGTGTAATTGTCGATAAAAAGGCCGTAGTCTTGGCGGGTACAGGTCCTGTAGGGCAACGTGCTGCGGCTATGCTTGCTAAAGAGGGCGCAAGTGTATCTATAACCGCGCGAAAAATGGAGCGTGCCGTTCAAGCCTGTAACAACATGAAGTTACGTTTTGGAGTTGATATTACGCCTATTGAAGCAGCGGATAATAATGCCAGAGCCCATGCCATTGAAGATGCTAATATTGTTTTAGCAACCGGAGCAACTGGTGTTGAGCTACTTACAGCAGAGCAATGGCAATATAACCAAAACATTGAAATGATAGCTGATGCTAACGCAACACCACCGCTTGGTATTGGTGGAACCGATATGATGGACAAAGGCAATCTTCGCCATGGTAAAATCATATGGGGTGCAATTGGTTTTGGTGTATTGAAACTTGCTCTACATCGCGCATGCATTGCCAAGCTTTTTGAAGATAATCAACAAGTTCTTGATGCTGAAAATATCTTTGCTTTAGCTAAAGAAATGGTTTAATTAATTCACTGTTCAATGAGCCTATCAGAAAACCCATCGGTCTTTTCATCCAGAAAAGATGCCTTAAGTATTTTTCAAGCAGGTGTCAGAGCCGCAGATCCTTATCAAGCCGTTAAAAACTGTTTGCGAGCTAATGATCACCAAGTTGAGTTTCTACTGGATTTAAACAATAAAACTCAAAAACGTAAAGGATTATGGTCAAAAATTCATCTAATCGCTTTTGGTAAAGCTGCTTGTGCTATGGCGAAAGCAGCTCAGGAAATCATCCCCCTCGACTTACAGTCAATTAATAGCATTGCTGTAACCAATTATGAAAATATTACAGCCGTTGAACATATTGAAGTCATCGGTGCATCACACCCATTTCCTGATCAAGCCGGACTTGATGCAGCAAAAAAATGTGCTGAACTAATCACCCTTGCACAAGAAAATGAACTGGTTTTAGTACTAGTGAGTGGTGGTGGCTCTGCATTAATACCTTATCCTGCAGACTCAATTTCTCTAGAAGAAAAAATTGCCACCACCAATTTACTTTTGGCTTGTGGTGCAACAATTAATCAAATTAATTGTGTTCGTAAACATTTATCGTTATTGAAAGGGGGGGGGCTTGCCAGACTTGCAGCCCCTGCCGACATACATGCCCTAATCCTATCTGATGTTTTAGGCGATGACTTAAGTGCTATTGCCAGTGGTCCAACTGTTCCTGACCCTAGCACTTATGCAGATGCAATCAACGTTTTTAAAGATCAAAACATTTGGCACAAAGTCCCAGCAAACGTTCAACAACATTTAGAGAACGGTCTCGCGGGCAAAATCCCGGAAACACCAAAGCCAGGTGATAATGTATTTATAAACACAGGCTATACCCTAATTGGCAGCAATGCCATTAGCCTCAATGCAACAGTAACGACTGCAAGAACTTTAGGCTACCAAGCACATCTATATAATACTCATCTTTGTGGCGAAGCAAGAAGTGTTGCTAAACAATGGGCACATCATGCCAAAACCCTAATTTGCAAAGGCATCGATCAACCAACAGCTTTGTTAGCGGGTGGTGAAACCACCGTCACCCTAAAAGGAAATGGACGTGGAGGCCGTAACCAAGAAATGGCACTGGCTTTTGCTATTGCTGCTGAGCAGCACGAATTTACTTGCAACTGGATATTTCTTAGCGGTGGTACTGACGGTATAGATGGCCCAACCGATGCCACTGGCGGAATCATCGATCAAGACTCACTTAAACGCATGATTAACGCTGGCATAGATCCGCTTGCTATGCTAAATAATAACGACTCCTATACTGCATTAAAAAGTTCACAGGATCTACTTGCTATCGGCGCAACAGGAACTAACGTAGCTGATCTACAAGTATTACTCTTATTCCCTAACTCTTTCACAAATACCAACTCTTAATCAGGAGATATCATGTTTAAAAAGTCTATGTCCATAGCTGGTTTTGATGACGATCTATTCCAAGCTATGGAAGAAGAACGTCTACGCCAAGAAGATCACATCGAATTAATTGCTTCGGAGAATTACGCCAGCCCAAGGGTTATGGAAGCGCAAGGTTCACAATTAACTAATAAATATGCGGAAGGTTATCCTGGCAAACGATATTATGGCGGCTGTGAATTTGTTGATAAAGTTGAACAATTAGCAATTGATCGCGCCAAAACATTATTTGGCGCAGATTACGCTAATGTTCAAGCGCACTCAGGTTCTCAGGCGAACATGGCTGTATTCATGGCTTTGATTCAGCCCGGAGATACTATTTTAGGTTTAAGTCTGGCAGACGGTGGTCATTTAACTCATGGCGCCAAACCCAACTTCTCGGGCAAGATATATAATGCTATTCAGTATGGCTTAAACAAAGAAACAGGTGAAATTAATTATGATGAAGTTGAGTCATTAGCCATTGCGCATAAACCAAAAATGATTATTGCCGGATTTTCTGCTTACTCACGGGTTTGGGATTGGCAACGTTTCCGAGATATCGCTGATAAAGTGGGTGCTTATTTTGTGGTCGACATGGCCCATGTCGCAGGTTTAATTGCCGCAGGCCTATATCCTAACCCTGTTCCCTTTGCCGATGTTGTCACCAGTACTACACATAAATCCATGAGAGGTCCTCGCGGTGGTCTGATTTTATGCAAAAGCAATCCTGAAATAGAAAAGAAGATCGACTCAAATATATTTCCAGGTATACAAGGCGGTCCTTCCATGCATATTATCGCCGCTAAAGCAGTTGCTTTTAAAGAAGCCATGCAACCCGAGTTCCGTAATTATCAACAACAAGTGATTAAAAATGCTCAAGCAATGGCCTCCGTTTTTGTCAAACGTGGCTTTGATGTCGTCTCAAATGGTACAGACAATCATTTAATGCTGGTTTCTCTTATTCCCAAGGGTATTACCGGCAAAGCTGCCGATGCAGCATTGAACAAAGCACATATTACCGTCAACAAAAATGCAGTACCTAATGATCCTCAATCGCCATTTGTTACCAGTGGCATTCGAGTCGGCACACCTGCACCAACAACACGAGGCTTTAAAGAAGCAGAAATGATAGAAATTGCCAATATGATGTGTGATGTTATGGAAAATATAGATGACGAAGAAGTCAGCGCCCGCGTCCGAGAAAAAGTGAGTAATCTTTGCCTCCGATTCCCTGTTTATAGTTGATTTACAGCGACTGGAAAAGCACTAGAAACTCATATTTATTGAGTTTTTTAAAATTAATGAATAACAAATCTGAGATACACTAGAAAGATCTTACTAAGGAAACACGATGTCTGATATAGAAATCGCCCAAAAAGCAACGATGCGGCCGATCATCACTTTGGCAAAAGAACAATATGGTATAGAAGCTGAACACTTGGATCCTATTGGTCATTACAAAGCCAAAATATCACTGGAATACATCAGTAGCCTTACCGATAAAGAAGACGGTAAACTCATTTTAGTAACAGCTATTAGTCCAACTCCCGCAGGCGAAGGCAAGACTACCACAACAGTAGGCTTGGGCGATGCCATGAACCGCTTAGGCAAAAAAACCATAATGTGTCTTCGTGAACCTTCCTTAGGCCCCTGTTTTGGCGTGAAAGGTGGTGCAGCAGGTGGTGGTTACTCACAAGTTGTCCCCATGGAAGACATCAACCTACACTTTACAGGCGACTTTCATGCCATTGGTGTAGCTCATAACCTTTTATCCGCATTAATTGACAATCACATCAATCATGGAAACGCTCTTGATATAGACCCAAGACGTATCCAATGGAAACGTGTTGTCGACATGAACGATCGAGCACTACGCAACATTGTCGTTGGCATGGGTGGGCCAGCAAACGGTTATTTACGAGAAGATGGTTATGATATTGTAGTAGCCTCTGAAGTCATGGCGATTCTTTGTTTGGCCACTAGTCGCGCTGACCTTAAAGAACGCCTTGGCCGCATTGTCATCGGCTATAAATCCGACAGAATAACTCCAGTTTATGCGAGTGATCTAAATGCTCAAGGGGCAATGGCTGCGTTATTAAAAGATGCTATCAAACCCAACTTAGTCCAAACACTGGAAAATAATATCGCTATTATTCATGGAGGACCTTTTGCAAATATTGCCCATGGTTGCAACACAGTAACCGCAACAAAAACAGCCTTAAAGCTAGCGGATTATGTAATAACTGAAGCTGGCTTCGGTGCTGATCTAGGTGCTGAAAAATTTATTGATATAAAATGTCGTATGGCAGAGCTCAATCCTTCAGCAGTCGTCTTAGTTGCAACAGTAAGAGCACTTAAGTTCCATGGCGGCATTGTCAAAGATGACTTAAATACTGAAAATCTAGCCGCCTTGGAGCAAGGTTTTGTAAATCTTGAACGACATTACCATAACATTACCCAGCATTATGGTTTACCTTGTGTAGTGTGTATCAACCATTTCACGCTTGATACTGATGCAGAAATCGCTTTACTCCAACAAAAATGTGAGGCGCTTGGCGCGAAATGCGTGACTTCCAAACATTGGGCAACAGGTGGTGCAGGTGCAGAAGCATTAGCTCAAACCGTTATTAATGTCGTTGACCATTACAGACCTCAATTTACTTACGTCTATGATGAAAATCTCAGTTTATGGGAAAAAATTGAAACGATTGCTACTAAGTTATACGGTGCAAAAAAAGTCACTGCCAACACCAAAGTAAAAGCCCAGTTAGCCGAATGGAATACCGATTACGGAAAGTTTCCGATTTGTATGGCAAAAACACAAATGTCATTTTCGACCAACCCCAATGCTAAAGGCGCACCTTCTGGACATACATTAGAAATTCGGGAAGTCAAACTAGCTAATGGTGCAGGCTTCGTTGTTGCAATTGCGGGTGACATAATGACCATGCCCGGGTTACCTAAAATACCCGCTGCCGAAAGAATTGATATTGATAATGACGGTAAAATAACGGGCTTGTTTTAAAATTTCACCATGTATACTGACAATCCCTTGTGGCTGACCAAGTCCAAAAAGTCAACAGCAAGGGAGTTCCCCCTAGTTTTATAGCCATCTTTGTATAAATTCAAGCAATGAATATCCCGCTACTCTCTGTTGAAAATCTCAGCGTCAATTTTAATAATCAGCAGACGGTTGTTGATGACATCAGTTTTGTCATTAATTCAGGTGAAACATTTTCACTAGTGGGTGAATCCGGCTCAGGTAAATCCATTACGGCTTTGTCAGTATTGAGATTGTTACCTAACAATGCTCAAATCAAAGCGCATGCTATCAATTTACAAGACGATAACCTAATAAAACGGACAGAATTTGAACTGTGTAGCATTCGCGGCAGACGTATCGGTTTTATTTTTCAAGACCCCATGTCATCACTTAATCCAGTAATGACCATTGGCAGTCAAATAGAAGAAGTCATAAAAATTCATTTTTCCTTATCAAAAACAGCTAGAAAAAATAGGGTACTGGAATTATTACAGCAAGTCGAAATACCCGAACCGGAATTACGAATTAAAGACTACCCCCATCAACTTTCTGGTGGACAAAGGCAACGAGTCATGATTGCCATCGCCTTAGCAGGTCAACCGGATTTATTGATTGCCGATGAACCCACGACATCCTTAGATGTTACCATTCAAGCACAAATATTAACGTTACTCAAAAACATCCAGCAAAAAACCGGCATGGCTTTGTGGCTCATTAGCCATGACTTGGCACTGGTATCTACCCTAGCAGGCCGTGTTGCCGTGATGCAAAATGGTAAAATTATCGAAACTGGATTAACCAAAACCATTTTCAAAACCCCCCAACACCCTTATACCAAAAAGTTGCTTAAAGCTCTGCCTTCAATGCAAGACTGCTTACTTCATACACAACAGGAACAACCATCCTTATTACAGGTTAAGAACTTCTATTGTTATTACCCAATCCGAAAAGGTCTTTTTAAACGTATCGTTGATTATATTTATGCGGTAGATGGTGTCAGTTTAAACATTCAAAAAGGCAAAACTTTAGCGTTGGTAGGTGAATCCGGCTGCGGTAAAACTACGTTTGGAAAGGGTTTATTAAACCTCATTCCTGGTGCAAACGGACAAGTAATAATAGATGGTGTTGAACTTAACAACTTGACGGGTGAAGCCTTAAGACAACAACGCGCTAATATCCAGATTATTTTTCAAGACCCTTTTTCTTCAATGAACCCAAGAATGCTGGTCGGTGATATCATCGCCGAAGGAATCCTAGCCTTGCATCCTGAAATCACTCATATCGAACGCAATACAATAGTTCAAGGACTTTTACAACAAGTTGACTTGCCAACAGATTCGGCACTACGCTATCCACATGAATTTTCCGGCGGCCAGCGACAACGTATATGTATAGCTCGTGCGTTGGCAGTTAACCCCAAACTCATCGTCTGTGATGAACCTACTAGTGCACTAGACGTTTCTATTCAAGCGCAAATTATTCAATTACTCAAAACCTTGCAGCGGCAAAAAGGCATAAGCTATTTATTTATCACTCATGATCTTGCTGTGGTTGCAAAAATAGCCGATGAAGTTGCAGTCATGTATCAAGGAAAAATCATAGAACACGGTCCAGTAGAACAAATACTTAGAAGACCTGAACATGCTTATACTAAAAAATTATTAAACGCAGCACCCGTTTTAACTATTCAATAATAATCAAACAAATTTTGACATTAATTTGTGTTATTCTAAGCGGCTAAATTTTATTCTATAAATTCTCATAACACTTTATGCGAACTCGCGTTAAAATTTGTGGCTTTACCCGTATTGAAGATGCTGTTTACGCTGCAATGAATGGTGTGGATGCAATTGGCTTAGTTTTTTACCCCCCCAGCCCAAGACATGTTGAGATTAAACAAGCTATAAAAATAGTTAATGCCCTACCGGCTTTTACTTCAATTGTGGCGTTATTTGTTGACGAGCAGGAAGCACAAATTCGGGAAGTATTGTCAAAAGTACCCATTGATTGTATTCAGTTTCATGGCGATGAAACGGCTGAAGCTTGCAGAATTTATGGCAGACGTTACATTAAGGCTATAGCTATGCGTGAAGGGATTGATATTTCAGCTCTTGCTAATAACTACCATGATGCAACAGGGCTGTTGCTGGATACTTTTGATCCTAATGCCAAAGGCGGAACAGGCAATCAATTTAACTGGAATTTAATTCCCAAGCAACTGAATTTGCCAATTATATTGGCCGGTGGCTTGGACGAAAGTAATGCAAAACAAGCCGTACAAACAGTAAGACCATACGCACTCGATGTCAGTAGTGGTGTGGAAACTAAAAAAGGTATTAAAGACTCTCTTAAAATGGCAGCATTTATAAAACAAGTTAATGAAGGTGACAGAGTAACAACATGACAGAAAAATATAATATGCCCGATGAACGGGGACACTTTGGCCCTTACGGTGGAGTTTTTGTCGCTGAAACATTAATGCCGCCCATTAAGGAATTGAATGCTGCTTATCAACATTACCTATCAGACCCTGAGTTTATTAGGGAGCTTGATGCTGATTTAAAATATTATGTAGGCCGACCTTCACCTTTATATCATGCAGAACGCTGGAGCAGAGAACTAGGTGGGGCGCAAATTTATTTAAAACGTGAAGATCTTAATCATACCGGCTCTCATAAAATCAACAATACTGTCGGTCAAGCTTTACTGGCCAAACGCATGGGCAAAACCCGTATTATTGCTGAAACTGGTGCTGGTCAACATGGCGTTGCAACCGCAACCATTGCTGCAAGGCTAGGTTTGGAATGTGTAGTTTATATGGGTGCAGTTGATGTTGCCAGGCAGTCTCTGAACGTCTATCGAATGAAGTTACTTGGCGCAACAGTGGTGGCAGTTGAATCAGGATCAAAAACACTAAAAGATGCCCTCAATGAAGCGCTCAGAGATTGGGTAACTAATGTTGATAATACTTTTTATATTATTGGAACAGTTGCGGGGCCACACCCTTACCCAGCGATGGTTAGAGACTTTCAATCAATTATTGGCCGTGAAGCTAAAGAACAATGCATAGAGGCAACAGGTCGTTTGCCTGACGCTTTAGTAGCTTGCGTTGGCGGTGGTTCAAATGCTATCGGCTTGTTCTATCCTTTTATTGAAGATAAATCAGTAAAAATGTACGGTGTAGAAGCTGCTGGTGATGGTGTTTCAACAGGTCGGCATTCTGCGCCATTGTGCGCAGGTCGCCCAGGCGTATTACATGGTAATCGCACTTATCTTATGTGTGATGATGACGGTGAAATTATTGAAACCCACTCTATTTCAGCAGGCCTCGATTATCCAGGTGTTGGTCCTGAGCATGCTTGGCTAAAAGATACTGGACGTGCCAATTACGTCAACATAACCGATACCGAAGCGCTGGAAGGTTTCTATGCATTAACTCGTATGGAAGGCATTATTCCTGCATTAGAATCCAGTCATGCGATGGCTTACACCATGAAACTTGCACCCACAATGAATAAAGACGAAACTATCATTATCAATCTGTCTGGTCGTGGCGATAAAGATATGCAGACCATGGCCAAACTTGAGGGGATAGAACTGTGAGTCGATTAGCAGCCAAATTTGAAGCGCTTGCAAAAACAGGCAGCAAAGCATTAATACCATTTATTACGGCAGGTGACCCAAGACCTGATTTCACTGTACCGCTAATGCATGCGATGGTAAAAGCCGGGGTCGATATTATTGAATTAGGCGTGCCTTTTTCTGATCCAATGGCTGATGGTCCAGTTATTCAACGGGCAAGTGAACGGGCTTTAACCCACAAGATGAGCTTAAAGCGTACTCTTGAAATTGCCGCTGAATTTAGAAAAACCGACCAAGAAACCCCACTTGTTGTTATGGGCTATTTAAACCCAATTGAAGCAATGGGATATGAAGATTTTGCCAATGCCGCACAACGGGCTGATATTGATGGCGTCTTAACCGTTGATTTACCGCCTGAAGAAGGAATTGAGTGCAGTACATTATTAAAAGCACGAGGTATTGATCCCATTTTTCTTTTAGCACCTAATAGCTCCGAAGAACGTGTTAAAAAAATGGATGCCGCTGGCAGTGGATATATTTACTATGTATCGCTCAAAGGTGTAACTGGTGCAGGTCATTTAAATGCAGTTGATGTTGAAAATAAACTTCAACAAATTAGAGCTAATACTAAATTACCTATTGCAATTGGTTTTGGTGTAAAAGATGCAGCCTCAGCAAAAACAATTGCCAATATAGGTGATGGGGTTGTTATCGGAAGCGCCTTAATTAGCAAAATTGAAGACAACATTGATAATCTTGACCAAGCCAGCAACGAAATTATTGAATTATTAATATCCATACGCCAAGCGATGGATAATTAAGATCAGTAATAATTAAGTACTATGGAGCATATAGAATGAGTTGGTTTGAAATATTATTACCTAAAACCATTAGAACCGAAGGGTCCAATAAAAAAAATACTGTCCCTGAAGGCCTGTGGACTAAGTGTCCGAGTTGCAATGCAATCCTTTATAACATTGAATTGGAAAAGAATTTAAGTGTATGCCCAAAATGTGAGCATCACATGCGGATTTCAGCAAGAGCACGGTTAAATATATTTTTAGATATTGAGGGTCGTGAAGAAATAGGTAAAAACATTAAGCCCGTGGACCCTTTAAAATTCAAGGATACAAAAAAATATAAAGATAGGGTTAGTCAGGCACAAAAACAAACTAAAGAAAATGATGCCTTGATCGTCATGAAAGGTCAGCTCAATGGAATGGACATTGTTGCCGCCGCTTTCGATTTTAATTTTATGGGCGGATCAATGGGGTCAGTTGTTGGAGAGCGTTTTGTCCGTGGCGTAAATAAAAGTGTTGAACTTGGGATACCATTCATTGTATTTACCTCAAGTGGTGGTGCCAGAATGCAAGAATCATTATTCTCCTTATTTCAAATGGCTAAAACCAGTGCTGCATTAACTAAACTATCTGATGCGGGTATACCCTATATTTCATTTATGACCGATCCAACGATGGGTGGCGTTTCAGCCAGCTTAGCTATGCTGGGTGATATTAACATTGCAGAACCCAATGCTTTGATTGGTTTTGCAGGACCTAGAGTAATTGAACAAACCGTACGTGAAAAACTGCCTGAAGGTTTTCAGCGTAGTGAATTTTTGCAAGAGCATGGGGCCATTGATATGATTATCGACAGACGCGAAATACGTAATAAAATTACTAGCATTTTGTCAATGTTGACTGCATTCCCATTAAAACCGACAAAAACTATTACATCAACGCCTGTTTTAGTTGCTCCTGAAGAAGTTATCGAAATCGCTTCCGAGCAACTCTAATCTAGGCTTTACAAAGCTCACCGATAATGATGCGTTTTGACTCCCTAAAGGGATGGTTAGATTGGCAAGAAAGCTTGCACCCCTTAGCAATAGACTTAGGATTAGAGCGCGCAGCAAAAGTTTTTAACGCTCTTAATCCGGATGGTATCAAGCCACCGACTATAACTGTTGCTGGAACTAATGGAAAAGGCTCATGTATAGCTTATCTTGAAACCATATACAAAACTGAAGGCTATCGTGTGGGCGCTTATTCTTCACCACATATTCTAAAGTATAACGAGAGAATAAAAATAGACGGGAAACCCGTATCTGATGAACTGATTTGCGAAGCATTTGCAAGAATTGAATCTGTTAGAGGCAATACCTCATTAAGCTATTTCGAATTTGGCACACTCGCTGCTCTAGATATATTTTATCGTTCAGATGTCGATATTCAATTACTTGAAGTCGGATTGGGGGGTAGGTTGGATGCCGTAAATATAGTGACTCCTGACGTGTCCTTAATTTCCAGTATCGGTATTGATCATATTGGCTTCCTAGGCAACACACGTGAAGCAATAGGCCGCGAGAAAGCCGGCATATTTAGAACCAAAACACCTGCAATAATCGGTGATCCAAATCCTCCCCACTCATTATTACTAAGTGCCGCCGATAAAGATGCTAATGTTTTCTGTATTAACCAAGATTATGGCTATCGAAAAGAATCGACAACATGGGATTGGTTTGCTGGTGATCAGCAAATCAGACAAATACCTGAACCAGGTCTTAAAGGTGAACATCAATACCGTAATGCCTCAGCGGCTATTTTAGCGGTGCAAATGTTGGCGAAAAAATTACCTATCAGTAACAATTCAATAAAAAACGGACTTAAAAATAGCCATTTACTCGGTCGCTTTCAACTAATTAATGATAAAATTCCAATTTTATTGGATGTTGGGCATAATCTCGAAGCCGTGAAAACATTAGTTGAATATATAAATGTAACTTTTCCTGATAAACGAATACACGCCATATTTTCAATGTTAAAGGACAAAGATATAGATGGTGTGATTGATATTATGAAACCTGTAATCTATGACTGGTTTATTGCACCATTAACTAACCCAAGAGCAACGACTGAGAGTAACATGCGTGAAATTTTTTCCAAAAATGAAGTTGCTCGGGTATCGTTCGGATTTACAAGCTTTACTGATGCATTTAATGCAGCCAAGCACCAATCTCTAGATAATGATTTACTTCTGGTTTTTGGATCTTTCTTTTTAGTATCTGATTGTTTAAAAAATTTAAAAAGGTGAGTTGACAAAATGAATCAAGAATTAAAACAACGAATAATCGGTGCCATAGTTGTTACCGCTCTTGCTGCAATTTTCATTCCTATGCTATTTGATGATCCTATTGAAAATAGTGGTCAATCGGTCAGTGAACTAGCAATACCAGCCACTCCACTAAATTCAGATGAAACTTCTGCAAACAAATTGCCCATTAATGCAGATCAGGTTTTAAATGCTCCTAATAACGAATCTGAAACATTAGTAAATACTGAAGAAGAAAATGAATTATCGGCGGATAATCAATTATCTCAAGAAATATCTGCAAATAATGATTCTACAGTTAATAATGCAGATCAAAGATTGGAAGTTCAAGCTGATTCTAAAAATACCTCCACGACACCTTCTTTGGATACAGGTGTAGTAGTCGAAACTCATAAACCTTCTGTATCCAAAAAAGAACAACCCGAATTAGCAAAACAACAACCGACTCCAGAAGAACCAGTATGGGAAGAAGATAAGATTATTGTACCAGCGGCAACACCAGCAAAAACAGTTAAATCAGCACCGATTAAGGCAACAGCAAAAATAAAACCTACTGCCCCTATAAAAAAAGTTATACCTGAAAAAATAGTACCCGAAAAAGTGACTATTACGGAGAAATCGATTGCTGTCCCTACTAAGCCCAAAGCTGAATTAAGTCGATGGACTATTCAGGTGGGTAGTTTTAATAAAAAAGAGAATGCTACCTCTCTGATGGAAACTTTGCGAAAGGAAAACCTACCTGTCACTTTAGACACTATTAAAGGTACCAACGATTTACCGATATACAGACTTAAAATAGGCCCCGCTCTTGAAAAAAAACGCGCTACTGAAATGAAGGCTAAATTAGATAACTTAAAAATACAATCATTCCTGATTGCTGAGTGATGCAACATAAGTGAATAAAGCTGCCATCTAAATAAACAATGATCTGGATAGATTTTTCTATCATAGCACTTATTTTCAGTCCGTTAATAAGCGGTTTTTTGCGTGGCTTTAATATGGCCTTTTTTAATTTAATTTCTTGGTTATTAGCAACCTTAATTAGTTTATTTTTTTGCCTAGAATTTTCAGTATTTTTGTCGTCTACTATCAATGATCAAAAGCCAAAAACAATCGCTTCTTTTTTTGCTTTATTTTTAATCACACTAATCATTAGTAGAATAATTCGAATGCTTTTCGGTGAAACCATAAAAAAAGCTAACATAAGACTTACTGAACGACTGAGCGGTATGATTTTTGGTGGCCTCCATGGTCTCCTTATTATCACACTTTTAGTTATGCTGGCAGGACTGTCCAACCTGCCAAATGAGCCCTGGTGGATGGAATCAAAATTATTACCCCCCTATCAACTAACTGCTATTTGGTTAAATAACCACATTCCGTCAGGACTGGCTGAATATATTCATTATCGTTAACAACTTACAGACTCAAGTCAAAATTATGTGTGGTATTATCGCTATCGTTTCACATCAAGCTGTTAACCAAGAGCTCTATGATGCACTAACTGTCTTACAACACCGCGGCCAAGATGCTGCAGGTATAGTCACATGTGAGAAAGGACGTTTACATTTACGTAAAGATAACGGCCTCACTCGCGATGTCTTTAACAACGCCCAAATGCTTAAATTAAAAGGCAATATGGGCATAGGTCACGTTCGCTATCCAACGGCGGGCTGTACTAGCTCAGCAGAAGCACAACCCTTCTATGTAAACTCACCCTTTGGATTAACCCTTGCACATAACGGTAATCTAACCAATACCGAAGAATTAAAAAAAGCACTATTCGTAGAAGATCAACGACATATTAATACTGACTCTGACTCTGAGGTTTTATTGAATGTTTTCGCTCATGAACTTCAAAGCTTGGGCAAACTAGACTTAAGCGTCGATGATGTTTTTCAGGCCGTAAGTGGTGTTCACAAAAGATGTCGTGGCGCTTATGCGGTTGTTATCATGATTGCCGGCGTGGGTATCTTGGGTTTTAGAGACCCTCATGGAATCAGACCTGTCGTATTTGGTGAGCGAAAAACAGAAGAAGGTTCTGACTTTATGATAGCTTCAGAAAGTGTCGCTCTTAATGTATTGGGTTTTGACCTTATCAGAGACATAGAACCCGGCGAAGCAATTTTCATTGAGGAATCCGGAGTTTTACATACAAAGCAATGCTCAGAACAAGTAGACCATTGCCCCTGTATATTTGAGTACGTTTACTTTGCTCGTCCAGATTCAATTATTGATGATATTTCTGTTTATAAAGCACGACTCCGCATGGGTGATAAACTGGCTGCCAAAGTTATCAGAGAATGGCCTGATTATGATATTGATGTTGTTATTCCTATTCCTGATACGAGTCGAACCTCTGCTTTACAAATGGCCAATAAGCTCGGTGTTAAATTTAGTGAAGGCTTTATGAAAAACCGTTATATCGGTCGAACTTTCATTATGCCCGGTCAAAAAATGCGTGAAAAGTCAGTTCGACAAAAGCTTAATGCTATCGATCTTGAATTTAATGGCAAAAACGTTTTACTAGTTGATGATTCCGTAGTCAGAGGTACAACATCAGCTCAGATCATACAAATGGCGCGTGATGCAGGTGCCAAAAAAGTTTACTTTGCTTCAGCTGCGCCTCCGGTTCGCTATCCCAATGTTTATGGTATTGATATGCCGGCTGCACACGAATTGATTGCACATGATCGGACCGAGGATGAAGTCTGTGAAGCTATCGGTGCAGACAGATTAATTTATCAAGACCTTGATGATCTAATTGAAGCAGTTCGCAAAGGGAATCCCTCTATTAAACATTTCGATACCTCATGTTTCAGTAAAGAATATATTACCGGCGACATTGATGATACTTATCTGGATAAAACTGAAGCACTACGTAACGATAATGCTCAAGCGGAGCGTAACTCTGAAAAATCCATTATCGAAATGTTATAAGAATAGCACCAGTAATTGTTCTCAATTCGCAACCACAAGGGATTACCCCTACCGTTTATAATAAAAACCTATGAAAGACATTAACTGGAACGACTATTCTCTGGAAACGCAGGCAATAAGAGTAGGCCATAAGCGCACTCATGAAGATGAGCACAGCATTCCGATCTTTACAACCTCCAGTTATGTATTTAAAAGTGCAGAAGAAGCGGCTCTACGTTTTACCGGAAAAAAACCTGGCAATATATACTCACGCTTTACCAATCCAACCGTCAATGCCTTTCAGGAACGACTAGCTTTAATGGAAAAAGGGGAGCGCTGCTTGGCTTTTTCTTCTGGGATGGCAGCGATCATGGCCGTCGGCATGGGATTACTTAAAGTTGGCGATCATGTGGTTTGTTCTCGTGGTGTATTTGGCAATACCGTTTTGGTGTTTCAAAATTATTTTGCAAAATTTGGTGTCGAAACTGATTTTGTTGATTTAATTGATACATCAGCATGGGAAGCAGCGATAAAACCCAACACACGATTTTTATTTTTAGAAACACCCTCTAATCCACTCATCGAAATTGCTGATATTTCTAAACTAGCTGATATAGCACATGCTCATAATTGCTTACTGATTGTAGATAATTGTTTTTGCACTCCCGTGCTACAAAAACCATTTGAATTAGGTGCCGATATTGTCATACACTCAGCTACCAAATATATAGACGGTCAAGGTCGCTGTGTAGGTGGCGCTGTTATCGCCAGTGAAGAAATCATTGAAAAATACATTTATCCCTATCTTCGTACCGGTGGAGCTACCATGAGTCCGTTTAATGCTTGGATATTTTTATCCGGTTTGGAAACTTTGCCTATCAGAATGAAAGCCCACTGCGATAACGCCTTTGAACTAGCAAAATGGTTGGAACAACAACCCAATATAACCCAAGTTCACTATCCTGGACTTCTTTCGCACGCACAACATGATTTGGCAAAACGCCAACAAAGCTTGTTTGGTGGCATCGTTAGTTTTGAGTTAGAAGGTGGTAAAGATCAAGCGTGGAAATTGATAGATGCAACCGAAATGATCTCCATTACGGCAAATCTGGGTGATGTTAAAAGCACCATTACTCATCCAGCCACAACTACCCATGGTAGACTTTCAGCTGAGGCTAGGACTGCTGCAGGCATCAAAGACGGATTAGTCAGAGTTTCAGTGGGGCTGGAAGCTATTGCTGATATTAAAAATGATCTGTTAAGAGGTTTGACTTAAAAATATAACTCTCACATCTCTATCATTAATATCCGTCATGAATATAGATGTCCTTTGTGTTGGTCATGCCTCCTATGATCTTGTTTTTTCAATTGACCATCACCCAACACCTGATGAAAAAATTGTCGCTAATGACTTTATCGGCTGTGGTGGTGGCCCTGCATCTAATGCTGCAGTAACAGTTGCTAAGCTGGGCTTTAAAGCCGCCTTTGCTGGTTATCTTGGTCATGATATATACGGCGAAAAACATTATCACGAATTACTTGAATACGGTGTTAACACTCATCTTATTCTGCGTGGTTCCTCACCTACCCCGTTATCTACCATTTTAGTAAAACCCAATGGCAACAGAGCGTTAATCAATTACAAAGGAAAAACCCAGTCACTTCCTGCTAAAGCCATCAATTTTTCCTCCATTACTACCAAAGTTGTTTTGTTTGATGGTCACGAACCACACATTTCCTTACCTCTCCTCAAGCAACTTAAGCAACAAGACATACCCACTATACTAGACGCAGGATCTGTTCATGAAGGCACAATAGCTTTAATTAATGACGTAGATTATCTAGTTTGTTCTGAAAAATTTGCCATTCAATTTGCAGGCAATGAAGTCAAAGCCCTTGCTCGCTTGGCACAACTATCAAAAGTCGTTGTAATAACACTCGGGGACAAGGGTTTAATTTGGCAAAGCGGCCAAAATAGTGGCAGCTTACCCGCTTTCAAAATTAATGCTATAGATACGACTGGCGCCGGCGATGCCTTTCATGGCGCGTTTGCAGCCGCTGTTGCTTCAAAGTTGACCTGGCTTGAAATATTACGTTATGCCAGTGTTGCAGGTGCATTATGTTGTACAAAAACAGGTGCTCGAACCGGACTGCCATCAAAGCTAGAACACCAAGTATTTTTTGAAAATTTATCTCTACAATAAAGAATTATACGATTGTTGTTATTGCCAGAACAAAACCTATAAAACATAATTTGAAAGTAACTTAATAGTTACTTATGTTCTCAGGTCAAATTCCCTAGATTTATAAATCGCCCAACAAATTTAATAAGCGAAAACTTTAAAACCAATTTTTAATCACATTTAACAATCATCATAAAACAAAGCACTGTGACTATAGTTGCTGCATATAATGGTATATTTGTAACAATATCTCATTAATATGTAAACCAACTGATAAAAACCAGCTTCAGCTCGAATAAATGACGGGTAAGAAAAAAACGAAAATGACTTTCCAACGGATATATGAATAACTTTTATATTATCAAATGAAGTAAAACCAAGATGCTTTAATAATAAAAAACTTAAGTAGTTACCTCAAGTCATGGACAAGGATTTAAGGTAAACTGTTTATAATAAAAATTGTAAATGGAATGACTGGTCCCAATGTATAAATTACAAGACCCGTCGTTTATTATTTGGATCCAATTATGAGTTTTTTACCAGAACTGTGGCATTCCCTAAAAAAACTAATACTAATCTTGGTTTTTATATCAGTAATAGCAACCGGTGGTTGGATTGCTTATCTCTATGATATTTCTCAAAAACCTCAAGTAGCTGAAAAGCTACTTATCGTTGAAGGTGAAAATGCCTTAAATATTGGCAATTACCTCGATGCCCAACGCATTTTTGAAGATGAACTTAAAGCAAACCCAAAAAATAAAGAAGCCATAATTGGTTTAAGTGTTGCAACCATTCGCCAAAAATTCTCACAGCCCGAATTTAAAGAAGCTCTTGATACCCTTTATCAAAGAGACCCTGCCAATGCTCACATTAATTTATTTTTGGGTGAATTTTATGCCGCAAACAAACAAGATGACAAAGCATTACTTCATTATGAACAAGCTATTGCTCTAAACCCGAGGCTAGCAGAAGCTCACCTTGCTTTATCAAGGCTTTACTTACAACAGGACAATTACGAAAGTGCAAAAATTGAATCATTAAATGCTATAGATTCTGCATCTTTACCTAAATATAGAAACAATCTTGGTAGCATTTATTTCAAACAAAAACATTACGAAGAAGCCATCAAAGAATACGGAAAAAATAAAGAATACCCACTCTCAGCACTTGAAGCTGCAAAAATATACTGGAGACTTGATTATTTAAGCCAAGCAGCAAGCTATCAAAATCTTGCAATTGAATGGCTAAACGATAGAATGATTATGAGTAAGCCAGAGAATAAATCGCCATGGACTTTTGAAATAGCGCCTGAAAAAAAACTTGACCTGTTTACCGTGGAAGAGAAAAAAAATTACGCACATTACAGCTTATCGGTCAGTTTTTATTTACAAGGTGATAAAACAGGCAGTGAAAACGAAATAAAAAAAATAAAGAGCATCCCCCTTACTCACCAAAATAAAATTATAACTTTATTAACAACTGACTTGGATTTATTGGCTCTAGCTAATATTAACCTAACCGAGAAGATTAATGCCTATAAAAAACAATATTTAGAAAACCTGGCTCTCTAAACGCCAGATACTAAAAATCTTATGATTTAAGATAGCTAGAATTGTACATCTTCATTAGCTCTCTAGTTTTTTGCAATCCCCCTATGACCTAAAAGAGACACAATGGCCACTATCTTTTATCGCCCCGCAAAAACTCGAGCACTTGCCTTCTTGGGATTATTACTTTTAGCGATTGCTATTCTTGGTGGCATGATATGGCGTAATCTCCATCACTTTGAAATTGTATTGTCTTACGTAAACTATTCACATCGCATTCAAAACGTTTCAGTAGGTTTACAACAGTCATTGATTGGATACGTAACTAAAACTAATACAAATTCTCAACCCGGCATATTAACTAAAACACTTAATGAAATGCAGGAATTAATAGCTGATAACCGCTATCTATTACCTTCTACCCAAAAAAGTCTGGAATCTGTCCGTCAACTTCTCGCTGATATCAGCAAACTAGACAGAGAACAAAAAAACATCCAATTGACTCAAGCTCTCGAAGCAATGAGTCAAACGATTGAAGAAGAAGGCTTGCGACGAGAAAGACTACTAGAAGAAATCAATTTTGATACCCAGAACGAACTATACATCGCATTAGGTACATTTACCTTGATATTACTCGGCGCTATGTTATTTCTCCATTACCGAATATTGCAACCACTTAATGATCTAAGACAATTATTGGAACGACTAACAGAAGAAAACTACACACCCATCACTATTGATCACTTAGATCCTCTATTGTTTCCAGTTTTTAACAGTTATAACGAAATGGTCGTTCATCTGGCCGACTTGGAGGCAGCCAAACAATTATATGCCCAATCTTTGCAACGAGAAGTTAGGTTAGCGACACAAGCCTTATTAGATCAGCAGTATAGTCTTGCAAGAGCTGAGCGATTAGCAGCAATTGGTGAAGTTGCTGCAGAGTTAGCCCATGAAATTCGTAACCCTCTTGCTGGTATTCAAATGGCTTTCAGCAATTTACGTCGTGAAATTGATGATGAAAAGCAATGTGAAAGAATGGATTTAATCAGTAGCGAATTAAAACGCTTGGCATTACTATTAAATGATATGCTCAATCAAAGTCGTCACTCCCCTGAAATAGCTACAGACTTTGATTTAACGACACTCATTAATGATTTACTTACATTAACTCGTTACCAACTAACCGAAGCCATAGAACTAAAATGTGACACGCCTAACACGTTACTTGTGCATTTACCCGAAAGCGGTATCCGTCAAGCATTACTTAATTTGATCCTAAATGCTGCCGATGCTTTGGATAGGAGCGTTGGGTCAATCTGTATTAAAGTAAACACTAAATCTCAAGGCTTAATTATTGATGTCTTTGATAATGGCCCCGGGTTTTCTCTAGACTTACTTAACTATGGTATACGCCCTTTCCGTACCAGTAGTCAAAATGGAACAGGCTTAGGATTGGCAATGGTACAACGTTTTGTCAAAGATGTCGGAGGGACCATCAAGCTGAACAACCAAGAACCTCACGGTGCTTGTGTAAGCCTCCTATTACCAAAAGAATGTTTATCTGGAACTAAATCATGATAGAAACTCTCCTCATCATTGAAGATGAAAAATTACTGGGCACTGAACTTTCTCGACACTATCGAGCACAGGGATGGGATGTTGTCTTGGCTGATAGTTTGGCTACTGCCAAAATCCAACTACTTACTAATCGCATAGAACCTTTACTGATTCTATCCGACATGAACCTACCGGATGGCAATGCGCTGGATTTTATGGAAGCTATGAAAAAACATGTTGGTTATGCCGAATGGTTATTTTTAACAGGCTATGGCAATGTCCCAGATTCGGTAAGGGCATTAAGACTTGGCGCCTATGATTTTCTGGAAAAACCCTGCGATTTAGAGCGACTTGATCTGGTCATTAATAGTGCTGCTCGCAGTGCTTCCATGCAACGACGGGTAATTGATCAAACCAAACAAGGCCATCGTCGTTACTCCCCAGAGGCTTATTTAGGTCATAGTCAACAAGCAAGGAGTATGCGGGAGTTACTTGAAAAACTAACTCAAGTCCCTTTTAGTACCTTAATTATCGGTGGCGAAAGTGGTACCGGTAAAGGTTTGGTGGCACGAATTCTCCATTATGGCGGCCCTCGTGCACAACACCCCATGATTGAAGTAAATTGCGCCGCATTACCACGAGAACTATTAGAATCAGAGTTATTTGGTCACGAACAAGGTGCCTTTACTGGAGCATCGGTGCGACACCGTGGCTTGTTGGAACAAGCAGACGGCGGCACCCTGTTTATGGATGAAATTGGTGAAATGCCGTTAGACCTTCAAGCCAAACTACTGAAAGTCATTGAAGACCACAAAGTAAGGCGTTTGGGAAGTGAAAAAGAAATTAGTATCGATGTTCAAATAGTCGCAGCCAGTAACCGTGATTTAGAAAAAATAGCACAAGAAGGGCTCTTTAGGACGGATTTATATCATCGCTTAAGTGTCTTTAAAGTCATCTTGCCTCCGCTACGTGAAGCTGTTGAAGATCTGGACCAATTGGTGCCCTTATTTGTAGCTGAATACAATGCTAAAGCCGGACGTCAGGTGAAAGATATTCCTGAAGGAGTATGGAATTCACTTAAGATGCATAACTGGCCTGGCAATGTTAGGGAATTGCGCAATGTTATTGAGCGATGTGTGTTATTTGCTGATGGCAAAACATTTCCAGCTCAATGGTTGCAATTAACCAGACCGCCTGCTATTTCCACTATCAGAAAAAATGACCCTCATTTGGAAGATACCAACAGCCACTCTGAAGCAAAATCCAATGAACAAGGAATATTCCTGCCGCTGGATGGCAGTATGGCTCTCGATGATATGGATCGATTTATTATTAAAACCGCACTGGAGCGAGCCGACAATAATCTGACTGCCGCCGCCAGAGCATTAGGAGCAACCCGAGAAACACTGCGCTACCGAGTACGAAAATACAATCTCAACACTGTTGATTAACTGTAAATCAATAAGAAAGGTTTGCAAATAAACACGCCCACGAGGGTGTAAGAAATTTTGTGTAAATAGACATTTTGCAGGAAACTGTAATTTTCAGAAATGGAATAAAAATGACTACACAATCATTATTACCTAACGATTTAATTGATGCCCTATTATCTAATTATAAAAAGCCAGAAGA
>CAIVQX010000207.1 GCA_903908165.1 uncultured Methylococcaceae bacterium
GCGGCAGTCTGTTCGATCTTGGGAAAAATACCTACGTTTGAAGAATATATGTTCTACGCTGAACAAATCAGTGAATCCGCACAAGATACTTATCGGTACCTCAATTTCAACCACATCAAATCCTATCAAGAAAGCTTGAAAGCCCGATGACATAACCAATTAATATTTACTTTAGAGTATTCAGCTCTAAAGTAAGTAGCTATATGCTGAAATTACATGCTATTTTGTTAATTTACAAAACAGCATACGTTTTTATAAAAGTTTTCCCTTAACCTTATGCATCAAAACCCATCTTCATTTAAAGTCTCTTTGTCTTTCCATAACAAGACATTGCATTATTTTTACAGTCAAATTGAGCAACAACAAAGACTTCTAGATGGCATTAAAAAGTCGTTACCCTCCAACTTAGCGAATCAAACTCGACATTGCCTTATTAAAGATAAAAAATTAATAATCTATACGGACTCTGCTGTGTGGGCATCACAACTGCGTTTTTATAAAGAAAAAATTCTCAAATCTATTAAAGAACTTACAAAATCACCCATTGAAAGCCTACAAATCAAGGTAATTTCATATCATACGGGGCTTACTTTAACATACCCAAGGAAAGCCAAATTGCCTTCTATTAAAAATATTGAAATTATCCAAAGCCATGGACAGACTGTTTCGGATAATCAATTAAAGCAAGCACTTTTAAACTTAAGCTCTACACTGACAAAACTTTCCAATACGTCCTAAAAAAATTAATTAGGCGCCATTACTCTGAAGGCCTGGGAGTTTCCGCTGATCGCATGAAAGAAATGGGGGCATCAGCTTCATCAGAAAAAGAAACCATTTCCCATGCATCCTTACTATCTAATAATGTACGAAGCAATTTATTATTTAAACCATGACCCGATTTAAAACCCGTAAATTCACCAATCAAGCTGTAACCCAATAGATATAAATCACCAATGGCATCAAGAATCTTGTGTTTTACAAACTCATCTGCATAACGTAATCCATCTTCATTGAGAACTTTACTTTCATCAACAACAATTGCGTTATCTAGACTACCGCCCAACGCTAAATTATTTTGTCTTAACATATCAATATCTTTCATAAAACCGAAAGTTCTGGCTCTGCTGACTTCCTTAACAAAAGTGGTTGAAGAGAAATCCATGGTAGCAGTTTTTAAATGTTGTTCAAAAGCAGGATGTTCAAAATCGATTGTAAACGTAACTTTAAACCCCTCAAACGGCTCAAAAGCCGCCCATTTATCACCATCTACAACCTTAATAGGCTGCTTAATACGTATATACTGCTTCGGGGCATCCTGTTCTTCCACGCCCGCAGACTGCAGTAAAAATACAAAAGGGCCAGCGCTTCCATCCATTATCGGCACTTCTGCGGCACTCACATCAATAATTGCGTTATCTATACCCAATCCTGCAAAAGCTGAAAGTAAATGTTCTATTGTTGATATTTTTACATCACCTGCAACTAAAGTAGTTGAGAGCACTGTTTCGCCAACATTCTTCGGTGTTGCCTTAATAATAACAGGCTCTACAAAATCTACTCTACGAAAAATGATTCCGGTATTTGGCTCTGCTGGGCGTAAAGTTAAATACACTTTGTCGCCTGTATGTAGTCCTACACCTGTGGCTCTTATAGTGTTTTTTAAAGTTCGCTGTTTAATCATAAAATAAATAACGCCGAATAGAAGTGGCAAAAGAGTTAAATTTTAACACAATGTCACCTAATTAAAATATTTCCAATGTCTTTCCTGAAAATTAACAGCGTTAGTACATAACCTCTAACAATAAAAATAATGAATAATTAAAACTGCTGAACTCATTAAGATCTAATCATTCTGATAAATTTAATATCGCCAAAGAGGGTTAATTAATGGTAGTCTGAACATGAACTTTGATAATTGAATATATGTTTAAAAACCCTTTTCAACTAAAAGTCTCTAAACAAATTCCTGACATACATGAGTCACTGGAAGAGCAATATCGCAGGCAAGTAAAGCAAGACCACATTAGCTATGACAAAGCTCAGTTGATCGTTTTACAACAATTACAAAGCCTTCTTGATTACTTTGTATTACTAAATACTTACAAGCGAAGATCATTCCGTCATCGATTAATTTCATCACCCCCAGTGAGTCCTAAAAGTCTATATATTTATGGTGATGTTGGGAGCGGAAAATCGATGTTGATGATATTATTTTATGAAGCTTGTCCAATTGTTCATAAAAGACGAGTCCATCTTAGTACTTTTATGATTGAAGTTCATGATTTCATTCATCAATGGCACCAACAAAATACTAACAACGCAATTATCGCGTTAGCCGAAAAAATTGGCGTCGAAACAATGCTTCTCTGCTTGGATGAGTTTCATGTTAGCGACATAGCAGATGCTATGATTTTAAAAAGATTATTTAGTAAGCTTTTCGAGTTAGGAACACTTATCGTTATAACCTCTAATCGCCATCCTGATAATTTATACAAAGGAGGTATACAAAAAGATCAATTCCTAATCTTTACCAAACTATTACAAAAGAAATCTGATGTCATAGAGCTTGTGACTAATTTAGATTATCGACATGTGCACAACAAATCACTCAATTCTTCATACTATTTCCCTCTAGATAGCCATGCAGATGATTTTATCCGGCAGCAATATAACAATCTTACTGATCATGCTCACATTAAATCCAACACTTTAGACATATTAGGCCGGAGAATTGTTTTCTCTTCGATCCATAAAGACATTGCTCTAGCAACTTTTAATGAACTTTGCCTACAACCGTTAGGTTCAGTTGATTACAGTAAAATTGCCACCGTATTTAGTACGCTGATACTGACTAAAATACCTAAATTATCAGCAGATAATCGTAATGAAGCTAAGCGTCTCATGGCCTTAATTGACGCACTTTATGAACATAAAGTTGAGTTAATATGTACCGCCGAGGTACCAATTTCAGAAATTTATACGACTGGAGATGGTTCATTTGAGTTTAAGCGCATTGTTTCGCGACTCATTGAAATGCAATCTGATGCTTACTTATTAAGTAAACACACATAACACTTTATATCAAGTTATCATAATGCTTCATTTCAGAACATTTTTATCATAAAAAAATACATAGCCAGAATAATCTTTTATTTTTGCTTTACGAAATGTCTATTTAAAATACCAACACTAACCAAACAAAACAACCTAGAAAACAATGGTATTATTAACATCCAGTGAATGTAATTTTAATTTAAGAGCAACTGATTTTAACCTGCCAGGTGTAGATGGTCGCACTTGGTCATTAAAAGAATGTATGGGGAAAAATGGATTATTGATTATGTTTATCTGCAATCATTGCCCTTACGTTAAAGCCATACAAAAACGTATTGTCAGAGATGCTCTCGAACTTAAGCAACTGGGCATCGAATCCGTTGCTATATTATCTAACGATACAACTGATTATCCTGAAGATTCCTTCATCAACATGAAGTTGCTGGCAGAGCAATTAAACTTCAGCTTTCCTTATTTATTGGATGAATCACAACAAGTCGCAAAAAATTACGATGCTGTCTGCACGCCAGATTTTTTTGGTTATAATAAAGACTATGAGTTACAGTATAGAGGTCGACTTGATGAGAGCCGAAAAGAAACCTCGCCAGAAGATTCAAGGCGTGATCTATTTGAAGCTATGAAACTAATTGCTGAAACAAACCATGGTCCACAACACCAAATTCCAAGCATGGGTTGTTCTATTAAATGGAAATAAAACGAACATCCAAACTATCTACAATTTAATGAATCTCAACTATTGTGTTAATTCGCCTAGGTTCTAACGCATCAAATTCATTATTTTTTGAGCTACGGTTACAAAAATCGCCCAACTAACACTTTAAATATTAACAAAACGAGAGAATAAAATATGTCGATTCAAAATATGATTGATCTGGATTTATCAGGAAAACGGTTATTAATTCGTCAAGATCTAAATGTTCCTGTTAAAAATGGCGAAGTAACCAGTGATATTCGTATTCAAGCTAGTATTCCTACCATCGAAAAAGCTTTAGCTGCAGGAGCAGCCGTTATGGTGTTATCCCATCTGGGTCGCCCCGTTGAAGGCGAATATGATGACGCATCTTCTTTAAAACCCGTTGCTGATCGCCTTGCAAAACTTCTCAACAAACCGGTAAGACTAGAAAAGGATTGGCTAAACGGAATTGATATATTGCCTGGTGAAGTTGTCCTTTGTGAAAATGTTCGTTTTAACGTTGGCGAGGAAAAAAACAGCGATGAGTTAGGAAAAAAAATGGCTGATCTTTGCGATGTTTTTGTCATGGATGCTTTTGGCACAGCCCATAGAGCACAAGCATCAACTCATAGTGTCGCCAAGTATGCTCCTATAGCTTGCGCTGGGCCGTTATTAGCAAGCGAATTGGAGGCATTAGGAAAAGCCCTAGAAACTCCGGTCAAACCATTAGTTGCGATCGTTGGTGGTTCTAAGGTATCCACCAAGCTAACTGTTCTAAAATCATTGTCTGAAAAAGTAGACCAATTAATCGTTGGTGGTGGCATTGCTAATACTTTCATTGCTGCTGCCGGCTTTCCTGTTGGAAAATCACTATATGAAGCTGATTTAATAGAAGAGGCTCAAAGATTAATTGCTGCCGCAAAAAAAGCAGGTTCTGACATCCCTATTCCTGTGGATGTTGTTTGTGCAAAGGAATTTTCTGACAATGCAATTGCTACCATAAAGAATGTTCAAGATGTTGAACCTGACGATTTAATTCTGGATATAGGACCAGTTACTGCAAAACAATATACAGAAATTATTAAATCTGCCGGAACCATTGTTTGGAATGGCCCAGTTGGCGTTTTTGAAATTGAACAATTTAGTCATGGCACACAATCGCTGGCAAAAGCGATTGCCGAGAGCTCTGCTTTTTCAATTGCTGGTGGTGGTGACACCTTAGCAGCTATCGACAAATATAATATTAATGATCAAGTTTCTTATACTTCAACCGGTGGCGGTGCTTTCCTAGAATTTCTAGAAGGCAAAGAATTACCCGCTGTAGCCGTATTAAATTCTAGAAGCTAAAAATAAAGCCCAAAGTATAAGTTTTTAAATCTTGTGCCTTAAGCTTGCATCATGTAACGTGTACTATAAATTCACTATCAGTCTGCTAATATCAGACTGATCTTTTTTATTTAAATTTTAGGTTTAATAATGGCCAGAGTTACCATTGAAGATTGTTTGGAAAATGTAGAAAACCGTTTTAAATTGGTTTTATTAGCGGGAACTAGAGCACGGCAATTAAGCCATGGGGCAACTGAGTTTTTACCTCGTGGAAAAGATAAAGATACCGTTCTTGCTTTGCGTGAAATCGCCGCAGGTCATGTTACCACTGAAAACATTTCGCTTCTTCACCGTGTTGGCGAAACACACGACCACAATCCCATGTTCTAAATTCTTTATTATATGTCGAATATAGCCGACACCATCGAATCAAAACGTCTGCAGGACGAACTGATTCTGCAGTTGTGCTCCACCCTGTCCGGCTATTTAGAACAATCTCAAATTGATGACTGTGTCCGTGCTTATAAATTTAGTGCGGATGCTCACTCAGGTCAATTTCGTAAGAGTGGTGAAGCTTATATTTGTCACCCCATATCTGTAGCCATCATGCTCGCAGAAATGAGAATGGATGCTAGCGGCATCATGGCAGCAATTCTTCACGATGTCCTTGAAGACACCCCAATTAGCAAAAAAGAATTAGCACTACAATTCAGTCCAGAAATAGCTGAACTGGTAGATGGTGTTACAAAGCTAACAAAAATTGACGGCAGATCTCAAAGTCGGGCAGAAGCCCAAGCAGAAAATGTGCGCAAAATGTTTCTTGCTATGGGCAAAGACTTGCGTGTAATTTTAGTCAAATTGGCTGACCGATTACATAACATGCAAACATTAGGTGCCATGCCTGCAGAAAAGAAACGTCGCATTGCTCGTGAAACTTTAGATATCTATGGTCCTATAGCTAACCGCTTGGGCATGAATAAAATTCGCCATAAACTAGAAGAACTCAGCTTTAAAGCCATGTATCCGATGCGTTATGCCGTATTGATTACGGCTATAAAAAAAGCACGTGGTAACCGCAGCAAGGTGGTTGATACTATCGAAAGCACCATAAAAAAACGCCTAGAGCAGGCTTTTTTAGATTGCACAGTATCTGGACGAGAAAAAAACATCTATAGCATTTATCAAAAAATGCACCTAAAAAAAGTTTCTTTGTCTTCTATTTTCGATCTATATGCTTTTCGAATTTTTTGTGAAAATGTAGATACCTGTTATCGTGCATTGGGTGTTATTCATAATCTATACAAGCCTATACCGGGTCGATTCAAGGACTATATTGCCCTGCCCAAAGCCAATGGCTATCAATCTCTACACACTATAGTAATCGGTCCATATGGCGCCCCTATTGAAATCCAAATCAGAACTCATGAAATGCATCGCATGGCGGAATCAGGAATCGCTGCACACTGGCTATATAAAACTGATGACGATCAAACAGAAAAGTTTCAGGCACGCGCCAATGAGTGGTTAAGAGACTTGTTAGAAATCCAAAAATCCGTAGGTGACTCCCTCGAATTTATTGATAACTTAAAAGTAGACTTGTTCCCCCAAGAAGTATTTGTCTTCACTCCCAAAGGTAGTATTGTAAAAATACCTAGAGGTTCGACAATTATTGATTTTGCCTACGCTGTTCACACTGACATAGGCAATGCCTGTGTATCTGCTCGGATTGACAAACAACTAGTCCCTTTACAAACCAAACTTGAAAATGGCATGACAGTAGAAATAATTACTGCATCTTGGGCTAGGCCAAATGCACTCTGGCTCAATTATGTAACTACTGTGAAAGCTCGCTCAAGTATTCGAAACCATTTAAAACATTTTAAGCAGCAAGAGGCTATCAGCTTAGGTCGACGGTTATTAGAAAAAGAATTGCAATCTATGCACATTCATCTAGAGAATATTGAGGAAGATCGCATACAAGCTTTCCTTAAAGTCATGGCTATGCCATCAATGAATGATTTGCTGGAAGACATAGGATTAGGCAATAAAATGCCGTTTTTGATTGCAAAGCGACTTACGCAAGCAGATCTTAATGCCAATATTAAATTAGATAATACTGAAAGATTCAGACAAACTCCTTTAATAATAAAAGGTACAGAAGGCATGGTAATAACCTTAGCCAAATGTTGCAGACCGATCCCAGGGGACTCAATAATAGGTTACTTTAATCCTGGCAAAGGGATCGTCGTTCACCATCATGAATGCCGTAATCGGACTATCGTTCGCAAAAAACATACTAATTGGCTAGATGTCGAGTGGTGCAAAGATGCTATCGGTGATTTCTCAACCGAACTAAGAATAGAAATACTTAATCAACGTGGTGCATTAGCAACTATTGCTTCAACCATTTCTGAACGAGACTCCAACATTGAGAATGTATCTATTGTTGATCAAGATGATCGTGTTTGTATAGACTTGATCACACTAACTGTTAAAGATCGTATCCATTTAGCCAAGGTAATGCGTAAATTAAAAGAATTACCTATCGTTTTAAAAATTACTCGTGTTAAGGGTTAACTCAAAAAAACACACAACCAGCTAGCCTCACACACAGTAAAATCCTTTAGTAGTTACATTTAACTGCCCAAATACTATATCCCTAGCATTCCTCCTAATTGATCAAATACCAACACTTGTCATGCAATTAAAATATTTCCTTGCATAGTGTTATAATATAACATATCTTATAATTACCGCTTCGAACATTATGCCCAACTTATTCTCAATATTGTGGCAAATTTTCAACTTAAAGCTATTTTTATATAAAACATTTCATAGCTAGCATTTTATGTATAAAAAGAAAATTATTTTTATCTTATCAATTGGCCTAATAAGTTCTAATCTATTGGCTGCTGACTATGTCAGCGAATTGAAGCCTAGTATCAACAATAAAGTATCAAAAGACGCTATAAAAAAGAATGATCAAAATTTAATAACAAACAATAAACCCAATCCGCCCGTTAAGCTCAAAACACCTAAAGATCTTTCAGAGGTTCTAAAACGAGATTTAGTAGAAACTAATGATAATGACATATACAAATTAGAAGATGTCTTAATTACCAGTGCCGGCATAAAACAATACACATCAAAATCAGCAAGGCCAGTAACCGTTTTATCTGGTGATGAATTACGAACTAAAATTGGCACTACACTAGGTGATACTCTAAAAAATGAACTCGGCATTACCAGCCAATCATTTGGCCCTGGCGTTGGCACGCCGGTAATTCGTGGACAAGCAGGGCCAAGGGTTCGCGTATTGCAAAATAGCTTGGGCAATAACGATGCATCCTCCTTAAGTCCTGATCATGCCACTGGTGTTAACCCTATAATAGCTGAACGCATTGAAGTGCTCCGCGGTCCATCCACCTTACTGTATGGAAATGGTGCTATTGGCGGCATAGTTAATGTTATCGATAATCGTATGCCTGAAAAAGTTCCGGACAAATTATTAGGTGGCGCAGCTGAACAACGCTATGACTCAGTCACCGATTTAACTTCAAGCGCACTCAAGCTTGATGGTGGTAAAGATCTATTTGCTTTTCACCTTGATGGTTTTTATAACGACCAGGGCAATACGCATATTGGAGGACTTCAAATAGATGAAGCTGCCGCCTATCAACAAAACCCAGGCCTTGAAGGATCAATACTGACTAATCCTTATGGAGTTATTAATAATACAAATGCACGCTCACAGGGTGGCACTGCAGGCGCTTCGATGGTAGGTGACGTCGGACTGCTTGGCGCTGCCATTAACAGTCTAGATCAAAATTATGGCATACCTCCCAATGGCACAGGAAGTGATCCAGTAAGAATTCAGATGAATCAAACCAAGTATGATCTTAAAGGACAACTCAATAACCCCTTTGCCTTTGCTAAAGAATTACGTATGAAAATGGGTTATACCGATTATAAGCATGTTGAGTTAGACAACGGCGAAGTTGCTACAACATTTCTCAACAAGTCCTTTGAAAGTCGTATGGAACTCGAGCATCAACCTGTAGGTTTAGTAAAAGGTGTCATGGGCTTCCAATCTCTCAATAGTCAATTCTCTGCCTTAGGCGCAGAAGCACTCGTTCCAAAAACCGCTATTGATTCCTATGGTTTATTTGCCGTCGAGTCTTTCTCGATTAAGGACATCACCTACGAATTAGGTTTACGTGGAGAGTGGCAAGGCTATAGTCCCGAAACAGAATACGAGAGTGTATCTTATGTCCCGCTGAGTGGTTCAGTTTCAGCATTATGGGATGTTACCCATCAACACCAACTGAGTGTGGCAGTCACCCAGTCACAAAGAGCTCCACAAATACAAGAATTATTTGCTAACGGCGTTCATGAAGCCACCATGAGCTATGAATTAGGTGATGTAAATCTGCAAAAAGAAATCTCCTATAATTTAGATCTAGGCTATAAATTTAACACTGACTGGCTTACCTCTGAAGTCAATTTCTTTAACAATTGGGTCAATAATTACATCTATGAGCAAAATACAGGCTCGGTATTTAATGAAAATAATGAAAACTTTGAAAACACATGTACAAACCCAGGTGAATGCGTTCCTGTTTATCAAATTAGCCAAGCCAACGCAATTTTCAGGGGCTTTGAAGCCAAATCAATAATGCCATTAATGCAAAATAGTTACGGCGCAATTGATTTAACTTTCTTTGGCGACTATACCCGTGGCACCTTTACGCAAGGTAGTAATGTACCTCGAATGCCACCTCTACGTTATGGGATGCAATTAACTTACGGCAAAAATGACTGGTCAACTGAAGCCAGACTAACACGAGCAGAAGCCCAAACCTATGCTGGTGAAAATCAATCAAATACACCGAGCTATATTCTACTTAATTTGGGCGCACAATATCACTTGGCGACTTTTCATGAATCCAAGGCAATGCTATTTGCAAGTGGTAAAAATATGCTTAATGAAGACATTCGTAATTCCACCTCTTATTTACGCAACTTAGCTCCAGAACCCGGACGCAGCGCAGAAATTGGTATTCGAATCAGTTATTAAATAAATAAAAATAATATCTACAATGGCAATGATGTTTAGCATAAACTTAATAGCTGGACAATTCATTCAAAAAGTCTTTGACAGTATCGAATTCCAATTAATTAAAATTTTAGTTATGCACATTTTAATAACTGTTACTCCAATAGGGTAAGAGCTACTCGAAGTAGCAAATAGGTTAATAGTTAAACTATAACTTATTAATTTTCATAATTGTGCATTTTTAGACAATGTAAGAAATTTGACATAGTAATCAGTTAGCAATTTACCCTAATATTCTTCCACAGAGTATCTTGAGATTGTGGGGGGGGGGGGGGGTTAACGCAAGAAAGTACTACCTATAAAATAATTAGGTGAAGTGCTTTTTTTGTAGGATAGCAGTTACAGTATCCATAATGAATGGTTTTTATCGATATCGCTTTTTTTGGACAAAAGATCACTATTCCTCACTACCGTTGGACAACCCAATCCAACCCGCCCAACACCCTTAAAAGATGAATCTAGAAAAACCAAAGGCAATCGAAATGCCCTGCAAATAAACTTAAATCAACAGCAATATAAGTATAGCTAAAAGCATAAGGCGGCTCAATATGACTGAACATTAAAAACCTTGAAATCCACCTTTAATGCTGATTGTTCCATAAGAAACATCTGAATCATGTTAAATATCCCAAACAACAAAATATACATCATCTTCCATGTATTCAAAAAGATAATAGCAAAAATCAAATCATCCTCAATTGAGTCAAAATAGCTTCTGTCAGACCTGTTATTTCACCCTTACTAATAAACACCAATCGCCCAATACCATCATCAAAAGATCTGGACGGAAACTGTGTTGGCGGATAAAGTTTTCCGGCTGTCCCTTGTACGAGCCAGGGCTGTTCTTGTCCGGAGATATACACCAAGCCTTTTAGGCGCACTAATTGTTTATAGCCTGTCGTTAAATAGAGTAGTGCAGACTGTAATCGCTCCCACGGCATTGGAACTTCAAGTTGCAAAGTGATACTGCTGAAGCCGTGATCCCGCAAATCGGGCCGTTCAGTATCACGTAATCTCCTGAATTTTTTCGGAAAATTGAGTAGTACGTTGGGGTCAATCTCACCCTGTACCGCAGTCAGTCGGGTGGCTGCGGGAGCCAACTGATCCAGTCGCGTATTCATTCGTTCAATTTGTTGGGCGCTTGCCAGATCGGTTTGCGTCATTACCACGGTATCCGCCCACGCAAGTTGGGCTTGTACTTCGGGAAAAAAGTCAAAATGATCTTCATCGATAATCGCTGAAACGGTACTAATAACGCCCTGTAAACTATAGCGTTTGGCCAACCAACGCTCTCTTAACAAAATATCCAGCACCGGCTCAGGATTGGCAACACCGCTAGTTTCGATGAACAGTCTTTCGAAAAGTCTATCTTCGGATTCCCAGGCCATGCGCAAATTTTTAAGCAAGGGGGTTAACGAGCCTTTAACTTGACAGCATAAACAGCCACCCACCAAAGTCGATAACGGCACTTTATGATCACGCAGTAATTTTTGATCAATCGGCGTAGCACCAAACTCATTAATAATCACCGCCGATTTGGGCGCATGGCTCAATAACCGATTGAGTAACGTAGTTTTTCCGCTGCCAAGAAATCCACTGATAATAAATACAGGGATGCGCTCAATGACTTTCGAGGAGGATGGCTTCATGCGCGTTAATCTGTTAAATGACCCGACATGCGTCTAATGCCGCATGGATTTCTTGTTTAGGCAGGTTGCGGCCTATGAAGACTAACACCGACTCGCGCACTTCATTTTTCGGCCAAAAAGCCCCAAGATCTTCTGTCAACAGCATATGTACCCCTTGGTAAATCAGTTTTTGTTCACAACCTGCAATATGTAAAATACCTTTGTAACGTAATAAATCATTACCGTATTTTCTAATCATAATATCCATAAAAGCCATATATTTAACTGCGTCCAAGGCCTTATCGGTTCTAAAAACAAAGGACGTGATACCCGCATCATGCTCATGACTGACATCGTCCAGAAAATCGGGTTCAATGTCTAAAATGGCATTGAGATTAAAGCCGCGTATATCAAGAATTTCACTGATATCGGTTTTACCAAAATGAACCTGTGCGATAGGTGCTCTGGCATTGATTGCACGTAATCTAGCTTCCAACTCAATGATTTCTGTCGGTGTTATCAAGTCGGTCTTGGATATCAATAATCGATCGGCAAAGCCAACCTGTTCTTCCGCCTCATGATTATCATCAAGTTGTTTAAGAGCATGTTTTGCATCAACGACAGTAATGATCGCATCCAGCAAATAATATTCACTAATCTCTTCTTCAACAAAAAACGTTTGCGCAACCGGAGCCGGATCTGCCAAACCTGTCGTTTCTATGATGACCCGCTCAAACTGCAACGCTCCTTTGTTACGTTTCTCGGCTAGCTCACCCAAAATACGCACCAAATCACCGCGCACGGTGCAACAAATACAGCCATTATTCATTTCAACGATTTGCTCTTCACCTTGAATGAGTAAGTCATTATCAATACCGGCTTCGCCGAATTCATTTTCAATAACGGCAATACGGTGGCCATGATTCTCGGACAGAATACGATTTAAAAGGGTCGTTTTTCCGGCACCTAAAAAACCTGTTAAAATCGTGACGGGTACGGGTGTAGAGGGGGTATGATCAAACATTAAGCTGTCCTGTGAGTTATAAATAGTTATTGGTACACACGATGCGTGATTTTCCTAGCCAAAATCAAGCGTTAACAATAACCGACGCGGCAATGCCTGATTGACCTGCGGCGAACGATGTACTGCACCGTGCTGTTCATTACCTTCCCAGGCATTGCCTTTTAGTAAGCCTACCGCGTAGGTCGGCATGATATGAACAGCATCCGGGTCTAAAATAAGTCCGGAATGTTCATCCATGAGTCCGGCAGATGAGCTGCCTAATTTGACATGATCAACATAAACATCCTCCAGCCATTCGGTGCCCATTCCGCCATAAGTACAAACCAGGCGACAAGTTACCGAATCCACATGAAAACGTGGACACATCGGCTTATCAAGTATGCGCAATCGCAAGCCCACGCGCTTTAAATCAAATAAATCACTAAAGATTACCGCCAAACGGCTTACATCCATGCAAAAATCACGGTAACCCAGTAAATGTTCTGCGTTTTTAATCAGGTGTGAAAAATCAAATTCAGACGGTTTAATATTCTCAACAAAGCTGACTTCATTTTTTGTTGGCAACAAGGTTTTAATAAAATTATCCAGCGCACTATCAACCGATCGTTTGACTACGCAAATATTGATATCCGACTCATAGATAGCTGACAAATCAGCCAGTTCATCAGAAATAAATGCGTGCGCATATCGAGGAATGGAAATAGATTGTAAATTAGCCACCATGGCAGGCCTCATTGACTCAGTAACGTGTTTTCAAGAATGATAACTGACTGCATAAAGCCAATCCCCAAGCCAAAAATACTGGTTTGTCCCACCAGATTGGCTATCGAAGAATGCTCATGCAGTGCGGGTATCATGTCGGTAGCGGCAATATAAATAAAACCGCCGGCAGCAATCGGTAACAAAAAAACCAGCGATGACTCAGCCAACTGGCCGAACAACAAGGCAAAGACAGCACCAACCACTACGGTCAGTGAACAATAAAAATTGTACAACACCGCTTTGGCCGGCGAATAACCGCCATAGACCAAGGCCCCAACATCGCCTATTTCTTGTGGAATTTCATGGGCAATAATCGCCAAGGTCGTGGTAAAGCCCAGCAGGGGATCTACCAAAAAACTGCCGCCTATCAAAATACCGTCGACAAAATTATGTACGGCATCGCCCATTAGATTCATCTTGGCGATCGGGCGAATATCATCCGATTGGCCTGGCAGATGAATGTGATGGTCATGACGCCAACGCACCAATTTTTCCAGTACAAAAAATAAAAGCATACCCAGCAGCACCGTTAAAGAGACTGTGGAGATTGACCCTTGCCGCTGAACGGCATCCGGAATAAGGTGAATAAAAGCATCGCCCAACAATACGCCTACCGCCAACGCAACCAAATATGGAATAATGCGCTTAAGACGTTCGGGTTCAAACCACAAGGCAAACAAACCTGATAAAGAGGTGATACTGACTAAAAAACTTGCGCTGATAGCGCCCGCAACTACTTCAAAAGAGAGATTCATGTTTATTTATGATCTGGATAATTTGTTTGCAGCATCGTATTTTTGTGTCCCATAAATAAAGTCGGCAAGTGCATTGGGTAACAGGTGCAAGCACACCTCTATTAACATCACACACAACACTAAAATAAAAAAATGCCCAACCAGCCGATTTAAAGGTTTGCCATCAGTCCGTATCCATAACAACCCCGAACTAATTAACAAGATGGCACTTGTCGTATGTATTAGGAAATCAAGATTGCTCATCAGCCAACCATACCGGAAAAGCATCCGGATAGGTTTCCCAAACAGCTTTACCGGCCACCAACTCACTGTCCGTCAATAAACACTGATCCAATTCCTGACGCGCTTGATCGATATTAATATTTTGGCCAATAAAAACCAGCTCCTGCCGACAGTCACCAAAAGGTATTTCCCAGTTGGACTGAATATCAGCGATCATCTCTTCAGGCCATTCTGCTTCTGGTACAGACGCCCACCAACGACCGGCGCAGCCATGTTGCATAGTGCCACCCGCTTGTGACCAACTCCCTACCCAGTCCGGTCTTGTTGCCAACCAGAAAAAGCCTTTGGAGCGGAGCAACGTACCGTTATTCCAATCGGCTCGGTGCAGATAATCGTAAAAACGCGTGGTATGAAAAGGTCGACGGGCGTTATAAGCGAAACAACCAATACCGTATTCTTCCGTTTCAGGCTGATGCGTTCCACGCATTTCTTGTAACCACCCGGGTGACTGCTCTGCTTGCTCAAAGTTAAAGCGACCGGTGTTCAACAATTTATGCAGTGGCGCGTTACCCATAATCATCGGGATAATCTCGGCATCCCGATTTAGGGATTTAAGAATGGCTAATAAATTAGCCAGCTCGTCAGCACACACCAAATCGGCTTTAGAAATTAAAATAACGTTACAAAACTCAACCTGCTCGACCAGTAAATCAGCGATATTACGTTCATCATCAATGCCCAATTCGGCATTAATGTCTTTTAGTGATTGGGCTTCCAGATAATCACGCATGAAATTAACAGCATCAACGACTGTAACCATCGTGTCCAGTCTGGCAATATCCGACAAACTCACTCCGTCGTCATCACGAAAGGTAAACGTTTCGGCAATCGGCATAGGCTCAGCGATACCGGTTGATTCAATCAATAAATAATCAAAGCGATCGGCCTTAGCCAATTCAGCAACTTCCACCAATAAATCTTCACGCAAAGTGCAACAAATGCAGCCATTACTCATTTCTACCAGTTTTTCTTCAGCTCGATTAAGGACGCCCTCGTTTTTAACGAGCGCGGCATCAATATTAATTTCACTCATATCATTGACGATTACAGCTATTTTTAAGCCCTCTCGATTGGCAAGAATATGATTAAGCAGCGTGGTTTTACCTGCGCCTAAAAAGCCGGATAAAACCGTAACGGGTAATAGTTTTTCAGTCATAAATATTTGTAAACTTATTGCGATGCAATTGTTGGTTTATTTTTCTTGTACATAACCAAGTCGTTTGCCCGCTTTATTAATAGCGATAATGAGTAAGGAGCCGCCAGTGTATGCTTGGCACGCTCATTGATTTTGATGACTTTATAGATTTTTGATACTTTCATTATTAATTCTTCCCCAAATGAATTTACGATGTAAGGTAAATATCTTGCCGTGACCTGAGTACAAAAAAATCATTTATTATTAGCAATAAAATAATATGTTATAACATAACATTTTTTAGGTCAATTACAATTACCTTTTTACCTGCACTCTGAGCTGGCTTAATGAAAATTAATCCTGCTATTTCAAACACTATAAAAATGTAATTAAAATCCAATACTATCAGAAATTTGTCTCTGACTATAACCTTTTTCATTACCTAATTTTGCTGCTGACAGATTGAACTCAAGCGTAAAACTGGGGCTGATTTGTTTATTTCTATTACTCATAATCACCTTTATTGACATTAAAAATTTGCCTTTAGACAGTGTCCTGTTTAATTAGACCATTTAGGTATCACTTGGCGACTTTTCATGATTCCAAAGCAATGCTATTTGCAAGCGGTAAAAACATGCTTAATGAAGACATTCGTAATTCCACCTCTTATTTACGTAACCTAGCTCCCGAACCCGGTCGGAGTGCAGAAATTGGTATTCGAATCAGTTATTAAATTAAAGCATTCATTATAAGCAGTCTTTCTTAACCCTAAATATATCGCTTTAAATCATTTTAATGCTTACCCTACATCTAGAAAGTAAATGTAAAGTACTAGAAATTTTAAAATCATGACTTCTTTGCTTGTGTAAATTTTTTTTTTCACCGATAATGTAACTCTTTTAGCCCATAGGCTAAATCATAATGGTGATCGTATCGGTCCTCTCGCAACGATACGCTGTAAACCCCGCCAGGTCCGGAAGGAAGCAACGGTAGCAGCAGATTCGTGTGCCGGGATGTGGCTGGTTCGATTACCGCCCAATACTGTAACTACTATTCGAGCCTGCCATGAATTATCAGGTTCTCGCCAGAAAATGGCGTCCTCACAATTTTACAGAAGTCGTCGGACAAGATCATGTCGTAAAATCGTTAATCAACGGCTTACTACATAATCGTCTCCATCATGCCTATTTATTTACAGGCACTCGTGGTGTAGGAAAAACCACAATCGCAAGAATCCTGGCAAAAGCAATCAATTGCGAAAATCTCCAAGACTTTAATCCCTGTGGTGTTTGTAACATATGCAGAGCTATTGATGAAGGACGATTTTTAGATTTAATTGAAGTTGATGCGGCATCGCGCACCAAAGTTGAAGATACTCGTGACTTACTTGATAATGTTCAATATGCACCTAGCTATGGCCGCTATAAGGTTTACATAATTGACGAAGTTCACATGTTGTCTGGACATAGTTTTAATGCACTATTAAAAACTCTCGAAGAGCCTCCACCGCATGTGAAGTTTCTTTTGGCCACTACGGATCCCCATAAAATTCCTGTTACCGTCTTATCCCGTTGTTTACAGTTCAATTTAAAGCGATTACTTCCCGCTCAAATTCTGTTTCAGATGGAATTCATTCTGCAAAAGGAAAGTATTAACTTCGAAAAAACAGCTTTAAAACTATTGTCTCGTGCCGCTGATGGAAGCATGCGTGATGCCTTAAGCTTACTCGATCAAGCCATCGTTTATGGTAACGGTAGCGTATCAGAAGAAGAAGTCAGAGCCATGCTCGGAACTGTAGCACAACAACCGGTTGATGAGATATTAATCGCTTTAGCACAAAACGATGCATCCGCTGTTTTAAACAAAATCAATGAAATTGCCAATTTAACACCTGACTTTAACGATGTATTAAATCAAATACTTCAAATTTTTCATCGCGTAGCATTAATTCAACAAGTACCTATAGCAATTGATCATGATTTTAATAATGACTTAATTACAACATTATCATGCCAACTTAGCCCAGAAGATGTTCAACTTTTCTACCAGATAGGCCTTGTGGGACAAAGAGACCTGAGCTTGGCGCCTGATCTACAAAGCGGATTCGAAATGGTTATGTTACGTATGTTAACATTCAAACCACTGTCGTCATCACAAAGCACTGTAACAATAAATACAACCAAACAAACAACTTCGACACCACCGGCAATAAAAAAAAATCTAATTGAAACCAAACAAATGCTGTCAAATTTGAATATAGCCAAAAACGATTGGCTGTCAATGATTATTGAAATGAAGCTTACTGGTGCAACTAAAGAATTTGCAAATAATTGTGTGCTAGAAAATATTGATGAAAAAACCTGCACCTTGATAGCAGACCCAGACTATATCAAAGGATCCAGAACATTAGACATTCTAGAAACGGCACTACAAAATTTCTGCGATGCGCCCATTAAATTGATAATAAAATCCACAAAAACCGCTCTTGAGACACCAGCAATACAACTTATAAAAGAACAGGAAGACAAACAGCAGAACTCCATTAAAGCTATAAATTCCGATCCGAATATTCAGGCTTTAAAAGACCATTTTAACGCACGGGTTTTACCCGGCACCATCAAACCCCTATAACACTAGAGATAAAAAATGAAAAATGCATTAGGTAACATTATGCAGCAGGCACAAAAAATGCAGGAGAATCTCAAAAAAGCACAGGATGAATTAGCTTTGATTCAAGTACAAGGTGAGTCTGGTGGAGGCTTGGTTACCATCATTATGTCTGGCAAACGAGAAGCAAGAAAAGTCACTATTGATAACTCCCTACTGAATGAAGATAAAGACATGCTAGAAGATTTGGTTGCTGCCGCTATCAATGATGCTGTAAACAAAGTAGCCAAAATGAAAAAAGATAAAATGTCTGATGTAACCGCTGGCATTCCTTTACCTCCAGGATTTAATCTACCCTTTTGATATGCAAAAAAAAGGCTTGCTTGGGCAATTAATACAAAATTTTTGCTGCCTACCTGGTATAGGTCCTAAATCAGCACAACGCATGGCATTTTATCTGCTTCAACGGGATCGCATTGGCGCAAAATTATTGGCGGATACACTATTAAAAGCGATCAATAATATCAATCATTGTCGGCAATGTAGGACGCTCACTGAGGATGATATTTGTGATATCTGCGCTGATAATTCAAGAGATAACTCACTTATTTGTATTGTTGAAAGTCCTTCTGATGTCTGGATTGTCGATCAAGCAACTGCATTTAAAGGATGCTATTTTGTCCTGCACGGTCGATTATCTCCTCTTGATGGCATAGGTCCGGATGAACTGGGCCTCGACTTACTGGAATCATTACTTTCCAACGGCACTATTAAAGAACTTATCCTAGCGACTAACTCAACAGTCGAAGGCGAAGCAACCGCCTATTTTATTGCAGAAGTTGCCAAAAAATATCAAGTACAAGCCAGCAGAATAGCTCATGGCGTTCCAATGGGTGGTGAATTAGAATTTACTGACAGCGGCACACTTTCGCATGCATTTAAAGGCCGAAAAGAAATTTAAGGAAAAGAGATGACTGATTGTTTATTTTGTAAAATGGTTTCAGGTGAAATTACACCACATATAGTTTTTGAAGATGACAACATTCTTGCTTTCAGAGACATAAACCCTCAAGCACCCATTCATATTCTTATTATCCCCAAAACACATATCGCAACTTTAAATGATCTTGATAGTACCTTACTAGCTGGTCAATTATTACAAACAGCGGTTCAATTAGCTAAAATCGAAGGCATATCTGAGGAGGGGTATAGAACCGTATTTAACTGCAACAAAAAGGGCGGTCAAGAGGTTTATCATGTGCACTTACATTTACTTGGCGGTCGACAAATGATTTGGCCACCCGGTTAAAAATAAAGAAACACAGGGTCATTCAATTAGTGATAGATCCAATAATAATTGTTGCTCAAAGAATTCTGGTATACGTTGATCCAGCCAATAACTTGGCTTAAATGGAATATCTCCCCCTATAAATCCAACATGCCCTCCCCCTTGAGTAATTTCCAACTGGATAGTAGGTGACAGTTCATCTAGATTGGGAAGAACTTCTTCGGTCATAAAAGGATCATCAAGCGCCTGAATCAACAAAGTGGTAATAGCTATCGACTTAAGAAATTGTCGAGAACTTGAACGCAGATAATAGTCATGTACGTCTTTGAAGTGATGTAGTCTTGCCACAACTCGATCATCATATTGCCAAAATGATTCAATGTCTGAAATATCTCCCAGTTCCTCTATTCTTTTGACCTCTTGAAAATTTCCAAGTCGTTCTAAATGTAGTTTTTTTTCTTCGACATGCTCTTTCAATTCACTTAACAGGATTTTTCGATAAAATTTAGAAAAGCCTGTATCTAGTTTTGTGGCACAAATACTCAATACTAGAGGGACAGAAACAGCAATAGCGGCAAAGAGAGATAATTGATTGCCCCGTTCACCCAACCATTTTAATAAGACGTTCCCACCCAACGAAAACCCGACAGCCCCAATAGGCGTTTCCGGTTCCCGTTCACGTAACCATTGGTAAAGAAAATGAATATCCTCAGTCTCACCTGAATGATAACAACGCGCAGAATAGTTTAACTCCCCACTACAACCACGAAAATTTAGTGCGACAGTCCGAAACCCTTTTGACAATAAAGCCTGTTGCAGGCCTCTAATATAACCAGACTGAGTACTACCGCTTAGACCATGTAATAAAATGATTAACGGCTGATTACCCTCTCCACACCAATCTATATCAATAAAATCATTATCAGGCGTAATTAATCTCTCACGCTTTAACCCAATTAGCACTGACGATTTACGCATTAATGCGGGATATATCGTTTGCAAATGCGCGTTACTTAACCACCAAGCCGGTTTAAATGTAGTTTCGATTAACATGGATCGTATAGTTCATCTCGCAATAATCTTACTGATTAAAAACTACTTTATCAGCGCACCGACATAAGACATTTGTCGCCAAGCTTCATATAACACTATAGACACCGTATTGGATAAATTTAGACTTCGACTTTCTGGCTGCATAGGTAAATATAAACATCTATTTTCACCCATTTCTGAGAGGATACTATTTGGAATACCTCTCGTTTCAGGCCCAAACAAAAAAGCATCCTCATCCTGAAAAGTCACATCACTCACAATCTTTTTAGCCTTTGTCGTTAATGCGAAAATTCGCTCTGGTTTAACTGTAACAATAAAAGCATTCAACGAATCGTGCTCTTTAATAGCCACCCACTCATGATAATCTAAACCGGCTCTACGCAATTTTTTATCATCTAACTGAAAACCCAATGGTTTAATTAAATGAAGTTGCGCACCGACATTTGCGCATAATCGAATTATATTGCCTGTATTCGCGGGAATTTCAGGCTCAAATAAAACAATATGAAACATTATCTGTTGTTTTAATCAATAGTAACTGGCGTGAGCTTCCACAACTCATTGTTGTATTCAGTGATAGTTCTATCAGCAGAAAACTTGCCACTATTTGCACAGTTTATAATGCTCATTTTTGTCCATCGATCTTTGTCTTTATAAGCTACTTCTACTCGTTTTTGGGCATCAACAAAGCTACGAAAATCAGCGATTGTAACCCAAGGATCGTGAGGGCTTTTTAAAGAACCGATAATGCCGTCAAAAATACCCTCTTCAAATTGGTTAAAATGCCCAGACTCCAATAGATTGAGCACTCTTCTAAGATCTTCATCCTGTTTGATAATTGCAACTGGATCATAATGATTACGTAAATCTTCGACTTGATCTTCGGTTAAGCCAAAAAGAAAAAAGTTGTCATCACCCACCTCTTCACGAATTTCAATATTAGCACCGTCCAACGTGCCTATGGTTAATGCTCCATTCATCATAAATTTCATATTACCGGTACCAGAAGCTTCCTTCCCTGCCGTTGATATTTGCTCAGAAAGGTCAGCTCCTGGACAAATTTTTTCCATCCCAGAAACACGATAATTTGGCAAGAAAATAATTTTTAATTTATCCCCCACCTCAGGGTCATGATTGATTACACCAGCGACATTATTGATTAACTTTATAATCCTTTTTGCCATGAAATAACCTGGAGCAGCTTTACCTCCTATTAATACACAACGATCCGTCCAATTAGATGTGTCTCCACGTTTAATGCGGTCATACAGATGAATGACATGTAGTACGTTTAATAATTGACGCTTGTATTCATGAATACGCTTAACTTGCACATCAAACAAGGCATTGACGTTAACATCAATATCCATCTCCTGTTTTTTGTAATCAATCAGCTTTCGCTTGGCCTCTTGCTGAACCCTATACCAACGTTTACAAAATGCTTTATCGTCAACATATTGTTCTAGTTTTTTTAATAGTGATAAATCTTTTATCCAGCCATCTCCAATCGTTTCTGTGATTAACTCAGCTAATTCAGGATTACAAGCTGCTAACCAACGACGGGGAGTAACACCATTTGTTTTATTATTAAACTTTTTTGGCCATAATTCATAAAAATCATGAAACAAGCCCTGTTGTAATAATTTTGAATGCAATTCTGCAACCCCATTAACAGAATAACTGCCAACTATCGCCAAATAAGCCATCCTAACTTGCTGCTCAACTCCCTCTTCTATCAGGGACATTCTAGCAATACGGGCTTTATCACCTGGCCAACGTGCAGAAACTTCTGTCAAAAAATGGGCATTAATCTCAAAAATAATCTCCATTAATCGAGGCAATAGCTGCTTAAACAAATTAACAGACCAACGTTCAAGTGCTTCCGGCAACAATGTGTGGTTAGTATAAGCCATGGTATTACAGGTAATCGACCAAGCCTTACTCCATGACAAACCGTGAATATCCACTAATAAACGCATTAACTCTGCAACGGCTATACTAGGATGGGTATCGTTTAATTGAAAACAATTTTTAGCGGTGAAATCTGTGAAATCATCTCCGTGTCGACCTATCCAAAGCTCCAATACATCCTGTAAACTGGCTGAAGCTAATAAATATTGTTGGCGCAAACGCAGTGCCTTTCCATTTTCGTTAGCGTCATTCGGATAGAGCACCATGGTAATATTTTCTGCAACATTTTTAGCCGCAACCGATTCGGCATAATCACCTGCATTAAATTCCTGTAAATCAAATTCTTCAGTAGCTGTCGCTTTCCATAAACGCAACGTATTTACTGTTCCATTTTGATAGCCTGGAATCGGCGTATCATAGGGAACTGCAAGTATATCGTGAGTATCTACCCAACAAACTCGCGTATGTCCATTTTCATCAATGTGACTCTCTGTACGCCCACCAAATTTAATACGTTGGGTATATTCAAGACGCTGTATTTCCCAAACATTACCATTACTAAGCCAATGATCAGGCTCTTCTACCTGCTCACCATTATGAATGCTTTGAGAGAACATTCCATATTCATACCGTAAACCGTATCCCGTTACAGGTAGTTGTAAAGTTGCACAACTATCGATAAAACAAGCTGCCAATCGCCCTAAACCTCCATTCCCAAGACCTGCATCAGCCTCAGTTTCAATTAACTCTTCAAGATCTAATCCCAGATCATAAGTAGCTTGTGAAACAGCATCATTGACACCCAAATTCAACATGGCATTACTAAGAGTCCGACCCATTAGAAATTCCATTGATAAATAATAGGCTTTTTTACAATCTTGCCGTTTATAGGCGTTATAGGTTTTTTTCCAACGCTCTGTCAATCGATCACTAATAACCAAGGACAAGGCCTCATAAACATAATGCACTGATTTACAGTTTTCATCTCTACCCAGTCTGTGGCCGTAATAGCGTTTAATATCTGCTTCAATCTCTTTTACACTCATCCCAAGATTAGGCAATGTAGAAATTGAATCAATCGGTTGACTTTTTTTAAATCGTCTATGTGGCATAGTTTTCTGAATTAGTTACATTTAATTTATAGAAATATTCTAGCTTATTCATTATAGAATAGCGTTCTTTAAAATTTATTTTACAGTGTATAAACAAGCATATATGCCTTGCTAGTAATTTACTTATCCCGTCAAAAAACCCAACCGAGCTTACTCAATTCGGTAAGGATCCATATAAATAGAATCAACCCGTCGACCCGTCATTAGGATCTTGCCGTTATAACGGTCATTGCCAGTCGATGAAAATTCAAAAACAAATGATCGTTGCAACTGAAACTTCCATAAGCGATTTCTTTTTAAGCTCAGACTACTGAGAGCAACGTAGTCATCTAACATCTGTACATCTATCGAACAACAATAGGCTATAGCTGTTTTAAGTGCAATTTCTTTTGCTTTCTGAGAGCTAAGCCAGTAACCATATAGCAAACACATCAATACTATTAAAATGATATCATTTAGCATAATTTAGGTTTAATTAAAATCAATTTGACCAACCTACTAAAAATAGTTATTGGCTGCCAAAATTCAAAACCCTTAATATGTATGAGTTAAGCTAAAGACAATAATTTTTTATTAAAGTAAAACAGACTTAGTAATTTACTACCATTATAGAAAAATCTTATGCAAACTGAACTAAGCACAATTGAAATTAAACCTACATCAACTCACAAATATTCTTTAATTTGGCTTCATGGATTAGGTGCCGATGGTCATGATTTCGAAGGTATCGTTCCACAACTTCATTTGAATGCAGAAGCCAACACTCATTTTATATTTCCAAATGCGCCTATTCAAGCTGTAACGATTAATGGAGGAATGAAAATGCCTGCTTGGTACGATATTTTAGAAATGTCATTGAACCGTAAAGTTGATGTACAGGGTATTTACCAATCCGCAAATCTACTGGAAAACCTTATTAAACAAGAAATGGCCAGTGGTATATCTTCCGAACATATTTTACTTGCTGGGTTTTCTCAAGGCGGTGTAATTGCTCTCCATGCCGGCTTAACTTTCAAGCATAAACTAGCAGGAATTATTGCACTTTCTACTTACTTTCCGACCATTGAAAAGGTTATAACTGAATTATCAATCGCCAACCATAACACACCTATATTTATGGGCCATGGAATACTGGACTCAATTGTAGCGATAGAATCAGGAAAATCTGTATTTAACAAATTGAATGACTTTCAATACAACATAGAATGGTATGAATATGTAATGGAACACTCTGTTTGCAATGAAGAAATAAACCATATTTCATCCTATATCAATCAGATTTTTTGTTAAGTTCATTAAATTCTTTTTTAACGAACATAAAAAAGGGCGCACTGATTAGGCACCCTCTTTTTTATGTCAGCATAGCTGATTAAGCTTTAATGGCATCAGCTACTTCATTAAATGCTTCAACTTTTAATTTACCTATTTTTACCAGATCAACGCCTGTATCAACAATCATTTTACAAAGTCCTGGCGTTTTGTAGACAATAAAGCATAGATATCCAACCGCTGGGATGGCAATTAAAGCGCCTATGAAACCATGTAGCCCAAACACACCCATCAATTTTATCAGTAAGGCAATCGCATCAAGTGGCAATAAAACCATCGCACCAAAATAAACTATTACCGAGAATATAAATACTACAAAAACTACAAACTGAAGTAACCTTATCAACGCAACATTAACTTTTTTCATAATGATTTTCAATTTCCTGATGACTTTAAGAGGTTTTTTTAAATCAGTAAAATTACTGACTATAGCTATTTTCGTCAAAAACCTTACTTTATAAAACCTAAAATTATACCTTAAAGCTATTAAATTACTTCATTTTTCTTCTTTTTAATAAACAACCGGTACACAATAGCGCCTGTAACAAAACCACCCAGATGCGCCCACCAAGCTACACTTACCGTGGTTCCCTCAAAAATAATTGAGGTCGTTGCATTATATAATTGTAATAAGACCCACAAACCCAAAAAAGCAATAGCTGGTACTTGAAATACTATCGGTGGAAAAAAAACAATCACTGATTCAAGTGGATATAAAAAATAATAAGCAGCCAATACGCCTGCTATGGCCCCCGACGCACCAACAACGGGAATCTGTAAAGTTGGATCAAAATACCATTGCAAAAGCGTAGCAAAAAATCCACACAGTAAATAAAATAATAAAAAAGGCAATCGCCCCATTCTATCCTCTACATTATCTGCAAATATCCACAAAAACCAGATATTAAGCAGTAAGTGCATCCAACTTGAATGCAAAAAGAGATTAGTTACGAATGATAAATAGCCATCGAAAGGCAACTTATCAGATAAACCAGAATAACGAGCAGGCACCATACCAAAACGATTTAACAGTTCAATAGCCATTTGATCAGGCATGAGATTCATAATGACAAAAACACTAACACAAACGACCATTATCGCCCATGTTACATAAGGTTTTGAATAACATGGTGCTGTATCTCTAATCGGTATCATCTCTCCTACCCTTTTTCTGGATTAACAAACAAGTTAACAAAGCTTACCATCTAAAGCATCATTAGCAATCCCGAGGTAAATTCACCTAAGCAATCTACCCAACTGGATTATATTCAATATTGCATATCAGAGGGGGAATTTAAATCCTACCTTGGGAACAAAAAGCTTATAATGGGCCTAGAGAAAAGTATTTCACCATCTGCTTTAAGGCAGTAACCCACTAAGATTCATGCAGCCAAAAACAACATTTTCCACCCTTTCATTTTCAAGCTTATTACTCGCTGAACCGCTGCTTAAAGCAATCAGTAAATTAGGCTTTAAATTACCAACGCCAGTTCAGCAAAAATCTATCCCTCTGGCCTTAGAATACAAAGACTTATTAGTCAGCGCAGAAACAGGCAGTGGTAAAACGGTGGCATTTCTTTTACCTACACTACATCATCTGCTCACATTACCCTCCAAAAAAATTGGTACTCGCGCACTTATTCTTGCGCCGACACGTGAACTTACGCAACAAATATTCAAACAATGTCAGCAGCTTATAGAATTTACTGACCTTAAAGCAGGCATTATTACCGGTGGCGATGATTTTAGATTACAGCAAAACATGCTCCGAAGAAATACCGAAATTATTATTGCAACACCAGGACGTCTTCTAGAACTGATGGAGCAGGAAATACCAAATTTCAGCAACCTCGATGTTTTTATTCTAGATGAAGCTGACCGGATGTTAGATATGGGCTTTAGTGAAGATGTACTGACTATTGCCAAAAGTTGTAATGCACAAAAACAAACCTTACTTTTTTCTGCCACGTTGACCCATTTTGGTGTTATCAAAATGGCTGACAAGCTTTTAAAAAACCATGAAATCGTTGCTTTAAACACGCTCCATGATGGGCATCGAAATATTGAGCAACAAATTGTCGTCGCCGATGATAATGACCATAAACAAAAATTACTCGCTTGGTTACTGCTTAATGAAACCTACGATAAAGCGCTGGTATTTACTAACAGTAAAATTCAGGCTGACGTCCTACGCGGACCACTTCGCGCGCAGAAACTAAGAGTTGGGGTTCTTCACGGTGATATGGATCAAAAAGATCGCAACCGCATGATGGAACTTTATCGTGATGGTGAAGTTAACATTATGATTGCTACAGACCTTGCCGCCAGAGGATTAGATATAAAAGGCATCAATCTGGTTATCAATTTCGACGTTCCCAGAAACGGCATCAATTATATACATCGCATAGGCCGTACCGGTCGAGTTGATGAACTCGGACTAACTATTGCGTTAGTAAAAAGTACTGAATGGAATTTAATGTCAGGAATTGAACGTTTTTTAAAGCAAAAATTTAAGCACCGAACCATCAAAGAACTTCAGGGTAAATACAAAGGCCCAAAGAAAATAAAAGCTTCCGGAAAAGCTGTCGGCATTAAGAAGAAAATAGAATCCAAAAAGGCGGTAGTAGAAAAGGTTAAGATACGCCACAGAGACAAAAAAAATATCGGGAAACGTAGAGAACCAACTAACTCTTCACCTTCTAGTTTGCAAGTAAAAAAAGACGAAACAATCGATTCTTAGAGTACTTTTCAAATTAGGTTTTAAGTCCAACGACCTACAATTTAAACCTTTTTTACAAATTCTGACTTAAGCTTCATTGCTCCAATGCCGTCAATTTTACAATCAATATCATGATCACCCTCTATTAACCGGATATTCTTAACTTTGGTACCGACCTTAACGACCAAAGAAGAACCTTTAACCTTAAGGTCTTTAATAACAGTGATAGTATCGCCATCTTGAAGCAGATTACCATTGGAATCTTTTATAACACGCACTTCACTCGTATTTTCCGATTGATCCCCATGGGGCCATTCGTTTGAACATTCTGGACAAATATACACAGTGCCATCGCTGTAGGTGTATTCAGAACCACACTTCGGGCAATTAGGTAAGTTACTCATAATTTATTTTTAACATTTTATTATGCTGCGTAATGAGATTCTATATAACGTTGGACTATTTCCTGAAATTCTTCAGCAATTCTGTCGCCTTTAAGAGTAACTGTTTTCTCACCATCTTCATAAACAGGTGCTACCGGTGTTTCACCTGTACCGGGCAAACTTATACCAATATTTGCACTTTTACTTTCTCCAGGGCCATTAACAACACAACCCATTACAGCAATTTCCATAGCTTCAACACCAGGGTACTGAGTACGCCATATTGGCATCTGATCACGTAAATAAGTTTGAATATCCATTGCCAATTTTTGAAAATAATCACTTGTTGTTCGACCACAACCTGGACACGAAATAACCATAGGAGTAAATGATCGAAATCCCATAGTCTGGAGTATTTCTTGACCAACAATAACTTCTTGAGTTCTGGATGCTCCAGGCTCCGGTGTTAAAGAAATACGAATAGTATCGCCAATACCCTGCTGCATTAATACGGATAAAGCCGCCGCTGAAGAAACGATCCCCTTCGATCCCATACCCGCTTCAGTAAGACCTAAATGCAAGGCATAATCACAACGACTGGATAAATCTTGATAAATATTAATCAACTCTTGAACATTACTGATCTTACAA
>CAIVQX010000208.1 GCA_903908165.1 uncultured Methylococcaceae bacterium
ATGAATGTGTTTATTTATATGCTTACGAATCAGTCAAGGAGGCTAAGCATTCCATAAAAAAATACTTGGACTGGTATAATCAGGAAAGACCTCATTCAAATCTGAATAGACTGACTCCTGATGAAGCCTATTATGGTTTGTTGTCACCATTAAAAAAAGCAGCTTAATACAATGACAGATATTCACTTATAAATTGATAATGTCTGTTTAAACAATTGGGGCCAGCTCTAACAGCTTTGACTTGTCATTAAGCACCTCTGAGATCTAATAATTCAAGATTTCTAGAATTCATACTACGTGTTGGTAGGATTTTAAATAATGCTTGAATTTAATTAATAAAAAAATTGCTTCCTTTTATAAATTTTCTTGATTGTCAGAATCTAATCTAGAATCTTTATTAATCTTAATAGAATTAGCTTTCTCATTTGATTTTTTTCGACTATAAAATAACCAAGCGATAACGACAACTAACAAAACTAAAATAATCAGAGAAATAACAACTAAAAATTTATATAAACCTTCATTGCCTGTCCCAGATAAATATGAATTAACTCCACCTGCTACTGTTCTATTAACATCAGCGCCCGATTGAACTACGTCAATTTCTGTAGTTTCTTTTTTTCTAGCTAAAGCCGTTTCTTCTGCAACAGTTTTGATTCTGTCATTTGCTATTGCAGCTTCTAAATCTGCTTTGGCTTTAAGTCGTTGGGTTTCTAATGCTTCTTGTTCTATTTTTAGAGCCGCTTGTTGTTTAAGGAACTCACGCTCTTCATCTTCTTGCGTTTGAGATCTGGCTTTGTCTTGCAGTCTTTCTGCTTCTACTTTGTTTGCAGCAACTCTAGCTCTTTCAACAGCAGCCTTATTCTCTTCAGCTTTGATTTTCATTGCTTTTTCTTGTAAGCGACGATCAGCGTCTCGCTGTTTGATAGCGATATCTTCCAATCGTTTTTGTTCAGCTTGTTGGGCAGCATAGGCTTGTTCAGCCTGTAATTTTTCATTAGCTATAGATTGAGTTTGTGCAGTATCAAGAGCATTCAATTGGTCAGTAAGTGAAGGATCCGCTAACGCTAGACTACTGAAAAATAGCAAAGAATAGATTAACTTTTTCATACTATTTCTCTACTGGGCAAGTCGCATTAGGTTGAATTCGTGTTTCATTTGTTCCAGTAGATATAATCAGGGCAACTTCATTAGCCTTAAACTCACATAACTTGCCAACTTGAGCTGAAGTAAACATTTTTCCATTCTCTAAATAAGCGATTGATACACCTTCAACTAAAACTTTATCGGATACCATTGAGCCAGCTGCAGCGCCTAATGCTCCTCCTCCTACTGTAGTACCAACTGTACCCGCTGTACCAATTCCACCGAAGCCACCTGCTAAACCACCCGCCAATGCACCTAATGCACCACCAGCGACCATAGCTTGTTTTTGTTGTTTAGAGTTATCAACCTCAATTTGAGCTGGTAATACAGCGGTTATTTTGATTGTTCTAGCATTTTGAGAAGAGTTTACCTGTCCAGCCTTGTAAACATTACCTTTTAAATTTTCGCCTGTGGCAGCACAACCAGATAAAGCAATTAATGCTGATATAGTAATTAATTTTTTTGTTTTCATTTAACCTATCCTCTAATTTAGTATGCAGCTTAATTTTGGTGCAAATGAGTCTACACCCAATTTCTAAATAAAAAACACTTCTGAAGTGTGTTTATTTGAAGTTTATTTTTGTAAATTTATTATTTCTCTTTTGTATTAACTTAATTTTTTTAGTGTTATACACCCATATTTAAAGTAATAAAAGTAATAAAAGTAATAAAAGTAATAAAAGTAATAAAAGTAATAAAAGTAATAAAAGATAACTTACTATCTTCTTAAATTATCACACTCATTGATTTGATTAAGGCGATATTTCTTAGCTCAAAAAGCCTTAGTAAATTTATCTTTAATAGAGATTTTTCTTCTATCTTTTTCCCATTAAAATTCATAACTCATACTCATCATAAGTTTTCATAATTGCTGCCTGAGTTATCCCAAGATAACGCATAGTAGAAGTAGTATTAGAATGATTAAGTACCTGAGCTATCTTTTCAATCGAAATACCGTCATTAAACATAGCCATCCCATGAAACTTAAACATTGAGTGAGTGTTAATTTTTAAATGTTACTCTTTACGTACTATGTTGCTACAAGCGAAAGTCTTAACTATTTACTGGCACAATTCATATCTAAATCATTCTGAACCTCATTACTTCGCTAAATACTCTTGTCCCCAAATCAGGAGTATCATCAATGCCAACCAAATCCAAAAGAATTCTCAACACTATCAAGACGTATAGAATGAGTCCAAATTTAGCCTGTAAACTGAATCAATTATCTGTTAGAAATAACGTATCAGAAGCACAGTTGGTAAGAGATATCCTGAGTTTACATGTCCAGCAATCAGGTTTATAGGAGTATTAAATGTCCAATCGTTTTACCGAAACAGAAATATGTAACTTACATTTGCTTGGCAGGATGTTAGGTCAGAGCAGAAGATTTGCGACATCACCCTTGAACAAAGCAGGGAGGTTTCATCTGTTCATGATGCTGGATGCTGCACACAACCTACCTGGAGCTTTATTAAATCCTGAACATTACGATATAGCAGATGATATGGAGCATTTAAGGGAGCTACTTGAAACGATGAATAATCCTATGTTTTTGCAGGAATATAAGGATAGTGAAGATGAAAATAAAGCATGGACTATTGATGCGTTGAAAGCTGTTTATTCAAATAGCATCAGAAACGAAGAATCAATCTTAAAATCAAATCTCTGTGGTTGTTTTCACTGTATCAGTATTCTTGCGGCAACCGATATTAAATTATCAGAAATGATGGTTGAGAAGGATGGTTTTAGAACTGCAATTTGCCCAATATGTGGAATAGATGCTGTAATTGGTGATGCTTCTGTAGAGATAACTGCGGAGCTACTTGAAGAGATGAATTCGCATTATTTTTAAACTTGGTCTGGCATACGTCAAACCAAGTTTATTCAATATTACATACGCTTCAACATTTCCAAAGTATATGCATTAATAACGTCCAAATATTTTTCTCTATTATCTCTTGATAGCTCTGGATTGTTTTTTAATTCATGAATGTAAAAATCTATTACTGCTTCCATGTTGGTATTCTCCGTTTTTTAAAATAAGTCTTGTTTTGCTAAGTTAAAATTAGTGGGGTTGTTGAAATGCTCGTTGAAGAATTTGTTTAAAGCATATCTAATAATGATTGAGCGGTTATATCCCAATCTTTCACACAACCCATCAAACTTCTTAACAAAATCATTGGTGGCTCTAATTCCTAGTATTTGGTTTCTTATCATATGCATCCTTATGTTGATTAATACATGATTATTTATCATCCATTTCAAATACTCTGTTTTAACAACTGTTAAACCGATAAGAATTAATCTGACAACAATCTAATTCTTTTAAATATTTGACGAAGATCTGGCAGTGTTTGCTCTATAAATGATTCAGATAGAATTGGATATCTTTTTTTAATTTGAAGAAAAACTTCCTCATATTCATCGGGTTTGATATCAAAGTTTATGCTGTAACATCTTGATCTTATTGCAGGTGTTAAAGCTTTATTAATAAGGGAGGATTTGGTATCTGTATTAACAATGATAATAATTAAACAACGATTATCTTCAGTTAATTTTTCTAATGGAATTTTAAATGAATCTTTGTTCCGTTTAGTTAGAGAATGGAATTCATCAAGAATATAACAGCGTTCAAATACTTTATTTGTCCCATTCTCATCATAGAAAATTGTTAATGCATTAGTTCTATTACGATTAACAATATCATCTAGTATGAATGTTTTATTACTACCACAATCATAATGGATTACTTCATTAGCTAGAGTGTTTCCTATATAAGTTGCAGTTGTTGTTTTACCAATGCCATAAGACCCATAGAAGCATAGAATACCACCTAATTTATTTGGATTATTAATTATGAATTGCAGTTCTTTATTTAAAGCTTGAGGAAATATAAAAGAGCTGGCCCCAATTGTTTAAACAGAGATTATCAATTTATAAGTGAATATCTGTCATTGTATTAAGCTGCTTTTTTTAATGGTGACAACAAACCATAATAGGCTTCATCGGGAGTCAGTCTATCCAGATTTGAATGA
>CAIVQX010000209.1 GCA_903908165.1 uncultured Methylococcaceae bacterium
ATAACTACTAAAATCTGGCATTGAGAAAACATCGTTTTTATGGTGTAATGACGCCGTTTGTTTTATGAATTAATGCGCCTCTTGTATTTTTGTGGTTGATATAACGGGGTGAGTTTGGCGCAACTTGTTTGGAGAGTAGGCTTATTATCTATGCGATTTACTATTAAAGAAGGTTTAGACCTACCTATAACGGGAGGTCCTGAACAAATTATTGAGGATGGCAATAAGGTTAATTCTGTTGCGATTCTGGGGATGGATTATGTAGGCATGAAGCCTACCATGATGGTCAATGAGGGAGATACGGTCAAGTTGGGTCAGGTACTATTCACTGACAAAAAAAATCCAGGATGTGCATTTACTTCACCAGGTGCAGGTGTTGTTAAATCAATAAACCGTGGTGATAAGCGCGTATTGCAATCCGTGGTTATTGAGCTGAAAGGTTCAGCACAGGAATCATTCACTAAATATCCAGAATCTGAACTTAATAATCTAACAGCCGACCAAGTCAAAGAAAATATTTTGGCATCAGGTTTGTGGACTACAATCAGAACCCGTCCTTATGGAAAAATACCTACTTTAGATAACAAGCCGAATTCAATTTTTGTTACAGCTATTGATACTAGACCATTAGCTGCTGATCCAGAAGTTATTATTAAAAAGCGTAGTAATGATTTTGTTAATGGATTAACGCTTATTGCCAAGTTGACAGAAGGTAAAACATACCTCTGCAAAGCGACTGATGCTGAAATACCATCAAGCAATGCTGTAACTGTTGCTGAGTTTTCTGGCCCGCATCCAGCTGGCTTAGCAAGTACACATATTCATTTCCTTGATTCTGTAAATATTAATAAAACTGCCTGGTATATTGATTATCAAGCAGTTATTGCAATTGGTGCTTTATTTACAACCGGTAAATTGAATGTTGAAAGGGTTATTTCATTGGCGGGCCCTACGGTAAAAAAACCAAGATTAATTCGTACTCGTGTTGGCGCCAATACCAATGATCTGGTTGCTGGTGAATTGCTTGATGATGTTGAAAGCAGAGTTATTTCTGGGTCAGTTTTATACGGACATACTGCGTATGATTGGGCAGCCTATTTAGGTTGTTACAGTAATCAAATTTCTGCATTACAGGAAGGGCGTGCACGTGAATTGTTTGGCTGGATTGTTCCAGGCAAAGACAAATATTCAGCGATGAATGTTTATACATCAAGTGTAGAACGTAAAAATCATCGATTGTTTCCGTTAACCACGGATAAAAATGGCAGTAACAGGGCGATTGTTCCTGTTGGCGTTTATGAAACAGTCATGCCCATGGATATATTGGCAACACCATTATTAAAGTCCTTGGTTGTAGGCGATTCAGATCAAGCTCAGCTTCTGGGTTGTTTAGAGCTTGATGAAGAAGATGTTTCTTTATTTACGTTTGTGGATCCAGGTAAACATGACTTTGGTCCTGTATTGAGAGCAAATTTAACTAAAATCGAGAAGGAAGGATAATGTCGGCTAGAGAAATTTTAGATAGCATTGAGCCGCATTTTACAAAAGGTGGTCGGTTTGCTAAGTATTACGGTCTTTATGAGATGGTGGATACTTTCATATATACACCAGCTGATGTAACACGCGGTACAACTCATGTTCGTGATGGCAATGACCTGAAACGGACGATGACTTTTGTTGTAATAGCCACATTATTTTGTGTATTGATGGCAATGTATAACACTGGTTATCAAGCTAATTTGGCTATGGAATCAATGGGGCTTACGACAATTGATAATTGGCGAAGTATTCCAATGATGATCTTCGGATATAGCACCATGAATCCTTTGTCTAATTTGGTACATGGCGCTTTATACTTTTTGCCAATTTACATTACAACGTTAGCAATTGGTGGTATTTGGGAAGTTTTATTTGCAACTGTTCGTGGCCATGAAGTCAACGAAGGATTCTTGGTTTCTTCAATGCTTTATACCTTAATTATGCCACCTGATATGCCATTGTGGCAGGTTGCATTAGGTATATCTTTTGGTATTGTGATCGGAAAAGAAGTTTTCGGCGGTACGGGAAAAAACTTTTTAAACCCTGCTTTAACAGGTCGAGCATTTTTATATTTTGCTTACCCAGCGTCAATGACTGGAGATTCGGTTTGGGTTGCTGTGGATGGTTATACAAGAGCGACTCCACTGGGTATTGCTGCGAATGGCGGTCTTGATGCTGTTCGTGCTGCTGATTACAGTTGGATGCAAACATTCTTTGGTTTTGAACCAGGTTGTTTAGGTGAAACTTCAACCTTGGCAATTTTTATAGGCGCAGCTTTCCTTTTATATACACGGGTGGCTTCTTACCGCATTATGGGTGGTGTTTTTGCAGGTATGGTTGTTATTTCAACATTATTCAATGTGATTGGTAGCGATACAAATCCAATGTTTGCTGTTCCATGGTACTGGCATTTAACTTTAGGTGGTTTTGCATTTGGTATGGTTTATATGGCAACTGATCCTGTTAGTGCTGCAATGACTAATACGGGTCGTTGGTTGTTTGGTGCATTGGTAGGAGGTATGACAGTGTTAATTAGGGTTGTTAATCCTGCATTTCCAGAGGGTATTATGCTGGCAATTCTATTTTCAAACATGTTTGCGCCAACGATTGATTATTTTGTCATTCAGGCCAATATTAGAAGAAGGATGAAGCGTCATGCCTAATAAATGTAAATACATGGAAAACTGGTGTGCTGCTTTAGATAAAAATGAGCAGTACCAAAAATTTAAAGTTTATCGTGATAAGGTTTTAGCCTTAGGAAATGATAGTTTAGAAAAAACAATTGCTATTGCAGTTTCCTTATGTCTCGTCTGTGCTGTATTAGTTTCTTTTGCAGCAGTTGCATTGAAGCCATTACAAGTTGGAAATAAAGCAGCCGATATGAAGAAAAATATTCTTGATGTTGCAGGTTTATTGGAAGATGGTGCGGACATTAATGCTGCGTTTTCTGAAAAAATCGAATCCAAGATTGTTGATTTAGAAACAGGTGATTATGTTGATAGCGTTAATGCTGAAGAATATGATCAGCGTAAAGCTGCTAAAGATCCTGCTCAAAGCATTTTAATTCCAAAAGATAAAGATATTGCGCATATCCGTGTTAAGGCTAAATACGCAAAAGTGTTTTTGGTTAAAGAAGGAGGTGCAATTAAATCAATCATTCTGCCAATTAATGGTTATGGTTTATGGTCAACATTATATGGCTTTTTATCTTTAGAAGCAGATGGTCAAACTGTTCAAAGTATTAACTTTTATGATCAAGCCGAAACTCCGGGGCTAGGTGGTGAGGTTGTTAATCCAGTTTGGCGTGCCTTATGGAAAGGCAAAAAAGTGTATGCTGAAACTGATCAGCCTTCATTAGAAAAAGGTTTGATTACTGAGGCAGATATTGGTGAGCCAGCTTTAAGTTTGATTAAGGGTACGGTTGATACTTCTAAAGCGGGTTCTCAATACCAAGTTGATGGTCTTGCAGGTGCGACATTAACCAGTACAGGTGTAACCAACTTGGTTAGATATTGGACTAGTAATGAAGGTTTTGCATCGTATCTAAAAAAAGTAAGAACGGTTAAAGGGGTGAAATCATGAGTGCAATTTTAAATGATGAAACAAAAAAAGTATTAGTCACACCATTGGTTAATGATAATCCCATTACGTTACAGGTATTGGGTATTTGTTCTGCGTTGGCGGTCACTTCACAGATGTCAACATCGTTGATTATGGCGTTGGCTTTGACCTTAGTAACGGCTTTTTCAAGTGCAGCAATTAGTGCGATTAGAAATCATATTCCAAGCAGTATTCGTATTATTGTTCAAATGACCATTATTGCTTCATTGGTAATTGTTGTTGATCAACTTTTAAAGGCGTTTGCTTACGATGTAAGTAAACAGTTATCTGTATTCGTAGGTTTGATTATTACTAACTGTATTGTTATGGGTCGCGCTGAGGGTTATGCGATGAAAAATCCGCCCTTGGAAAGCTTTATGGACGGTATTGGTAATGGTTTAGGCTATAGCTTGATATTGATTATTGTAGCTTTTTTTAGAGAAACCTTAGGTTCGGGTAAATTATTGGGCATTGAAGTCTTTAAATTAGTTAAAGACGGCGGTTGGTATGATCCAAACGGTTTGATGTTATTACCGCCTAGTGCATTTTTTATTATCGGTTTGATTATTTGGGGTGTGCGTCAGTGGAAACCAAATCAAGCTGAAAAAGTAGAATTCAAGATTATGTCTATAGCTCATGGTGAAGGAGGGCATCACTAATGGAAGCTTATATTAGTTTATTTGTTAAGGCCGTCTTTATTGAAAATTTGGCACTTTCATTCTTTTTGGGAATGTGTACATTTATTGCCGTATCTAAAAAGATTGCTACCGCAATGGGTTTGGGTGTTGCCGTTATGGTGGTACAAGCGATTACAGTTCCAGCTAATAACATTGTTTACCATGCCTTATTAAAAGAAGATGCATTATCTTGGATGGGAATAAAAGGTGTTGATTTAAGCTTTTTAGCGCTCTTAAGCTGTATCGGTATGATCGCTGCATTGGTACAAATTCTAGAGATGATTTTAGATAAATTCTTTCCAGCCTTGTATCACGCATTAGGTGTGTTTCTTCCTTTAATCACTGTAAATTGCGCTATTCTTGGTGGCAGTTTATTTATGATTGAACGTGATTATAATTTTGGTGAAAGTGTCACTTATGGTGTCGGCAGTGGATTGGGCTGGGCATTGGCTATTACAGTTATGGCTGGTGTACGCGAAAAACTTAAATACAGTGATATTCCAGCCGGATTACAAGGCCTGGGGATTACTTTTATTACTGCAGGTCTGATGTCGCTTGGCTTCATGGCTTTCTCCGGAATCCAACTTTAAGAAGGTAGTGCAATGCTGGAAATTCTATTAGGGATCATTATTTTCACGGCTTTTGTTATCGCATTGGTATTCGTTATTATTGGTGCAAAAAGCAAATTGGTCGCAGAAGGAGATGTTGAGATCCTGATCAATGATGAAAAGAAAATTCATGTGCCTGTGGGTGCGAAATTGTTAACAGCTTTGGCTGATAATGGTTTGTTTGTTTCATCAGCTTGTGGAGGTGGCGGTACTTGTGCGCAGTGTAAAGTTGTTGTGCATTCAGGTGGTGGAGAAATTCTACCTACTGAATTGACACATATCACCAAGCGTGAAGCAGCACATGGGGAGCGACTTGCATGTCAAGTGTCAGTGAAACATAACATGAGTATTGAAGTCGAAGACGACGTCTTTGGTGTAAAAAAATGGGAATGTACCGTTAAGTCGAATGATAACGTTGCAACTTTTATTAAAGAACTTGTTCTGCAGTTACCTGCTGGAGAAGAAATTAACTATCGGGCAGGTGGTTATATTCAAATTGAATGTCCTCCACATATTGCAAAATACAAAGATTTCCAAGTTCAAGAGAAGTTCCGTGAAGACTGGGATAAATTCAATTTATGGCGTTACGTTTCTGAAGTAAAAGAACCGGCATTACGTGCTTATTCGATGGCAAGTTATCCTGAAGAAAAAGAGATTATGCTGAACGTACGTATAGCAACACCTCCGCCAGGTGCTCCTGATAGTGTTCCTCCCGGAATTATGTCATCTTATATTTTTGATCTAAAACCAGGTGATAAATGTACTATTTCAGGCCCATACGGTGAGTTTTACGCTAAAGACACTGAAGCTGAAATGGTTTTTGTTGGTGGTGGTGCGGGTATGGCTCCTATGCGTTCGCATATTTTCGATCTATTAAGAAGGCTTAAGTCAAAACGTAAAATAACTTTCTGGTATGGTGCTCGTAGTAAACGCGAAATGTTCTATGTAGAAGATTTTGATATGTTGGCTAGAGAAAATGAAAATTTCGAATGGCATGTTGCTTTATCTGATCCATTGCCGGATGATAATTGGGATGGTTATAAAGGATTTATTCATAATATTCTTTATGAAGAGTTTATTAAAAAACATCCAGCGCCAGAAGACTGTGAGTTTTACATGTGTGGACCTCCAATTATGAATACTTCAGTTATTAACATGTTATTGAATAATGGTGTAGAACCAGAGAATATCATGTTGGATGATTTTGGTGGTTAATTGAAGAATTGACATTTTTTCAGAATATTTTGGAAAAGTGAATGATTTGAAGAAAGCGAGGTTTGGCTAGTACTTTCCTCGTTTTTTTATTTGGGGGTAATGATGTTAAAGGTAATTATTCATTAACCTATACTAACTTTTGGGTGTAATACCATGACTTATTTTTTAGTAACATTTGTTGTGATGTTAATTGTTATTACAATTATGGCGATAGGTGTGATTTTTGGCAGACGGGCAATTAAAGGTTCATGTGGTGGTGGCATGAGCAAGGCAGAATGTGTTTGTGTAGAAAAATGTGACAAAAGAAAAAATTGGAGGCAGCGGCACAATTAAATGAAGGCTAGTGACTTAGCAGTTTTATTGTAATTGATTTATCTTCATGCAAACTTTTTATTGGCATGATTACGAAACTTTTGGCACTGATCCTCAGAGAGATAGGCCTGTGCAATTTGCAGGGCTACGTACAGATGAAGATTTCAATATAATCGATGAACCTCTGGTTATTTATTGTAAGCCAACCTCAGACTATCTTCCACAACCTGATGCGTGTTTAATAACAGGTATTACTCCTCAGTTAGCCGAGGAAAAAGGTGTTAGTGAAGCAAAATTTATAGCTCAGATACATCAGCAACTTTCTTTGCCAAAAACTTGTACTTTGGGTTACAACAATCTTCGATTTGATGATGAAGTTACTCGGAATTGTTTGTACCGTAATTTTTACGATCCATATGCTCGCGAATGGCAACATGGCAATTCTCGTTGGGATATGATTGATGTCCTTAGAGCAGCAAGAGCGTTGCGTCCTAAAGGCATTAAATGGCCTGTCAATGAAGATGGCATGCCGAGTTTAAGGCTTGAGCAACTAACATCTGCTAACGATATTGTCCATGAAAGTGCACATGATGCTCTATCTGATGTTTATGCAACCATAAGTCTCGCTAAACTGGTTAAGCAAGCACAGCCAAAACTTTATCAGTTTCTTATGCTGCATCGTTTCAAAAACAAAGCGCTTGAACTTCTCCAATTAGGTAGTTTTAAGCCTATCGTGCATATTTCTGGAAAATATGCTTCAACTAAAAATTCATTAGCTATTGTCTTGCCGATCTGTAACCATCCAACTAACGCTAATGGTATTATTGTTTATGATCTGTCAATTGATCCAGAGCCATTAAGTACTTTATCAGTGGAGGATATACAGCAACGTATTTTTATAGCAACTACTGATTTACCTGAAGGTATCAACAGAATCCCACTAAAAACAGTACATATCAATAAATGTCCAGTTTTAGCACCTGTGTCGGTTATTAGCTCAGAAGATGCGGAAAGATTGGCCATTGATTTAGATTTTTGTCGAATGAATATTGATAAGATTAAAACAATCTCAGGATTAGCGGATAAAATTGCAGCAGTGTTTAGCGGTCATCATTATTCTGAACAGGAATCTGATCCCGATTTATCTATTTATAGCGGAGGATTCTTTTCTGAAGCAGATAAACACAAAATATCGAAAGTCAAATGTTTGTCCCCAGAACAATTAGCCAAAGCAGAATTTAGTTTTACAGATTCTCGCCTCCCTGAAATGTTATTTAGATACAGAGCGCGTAATTACCCCGATACATTGAATTCTCAAGAAAAGCTACGGTGGCATGAGTTTTGTCAAAATCGTCTTACTGGGCAACAAGCAGGTGTCAGTATAACGTTTGAAGCCTATCGGGAAAGATTACAAGAATTACGAAATAACAGTGAATGTGATGTTGATATTATTAACTTGTTAGATGCTTATGCTTTTAAGTTGTGTAATAGCTCACAAATTACGGTCCAAAGTTAATAAGTGAACCTAAAGCTAAGGGTCCTTGGAATATAAAAATATTTTGAAGGATCTTGAATAGTTCAATACACATCTGTAATTAAAGGTTAAATTGTTTATAATCTAATCATTATCAAAAAATAGATTATAAAAATTCTGTGACAATTTTATTTCCAATACCGAAAAATCATCCTCAGCGATTTGTACTTCATAATGAAGTTCACGCTCGAGCTCCTTTCAATCTTACTTTACCGGTTCGGGCAAGTCATCTTGCATTGGTGTTATCTAATGAGGAGAAAACGCAAGAGCGTCAACACCTGTTAACTTTGTGTGAGCGATTTGGTATTACTCCTCCTGAAAAAAATGCTGATCACTTTAGTGCAACTTTCAGTTCTTTTCAAATACGATGGGAACAACACGGTGAGTTTAGTACTTATAGTTTTTATGTGCATGATACCCCGAAAGATCCTTTTACTGACGCTGCACTAAAAAATGTGCCGATAGATTGGATATCACAGTTAACGGGGCAAGTAATTGTTGCTGTTCACGCAGCTATATTATCAGCTACTGATATTAATTATGTTGGTGGTGCTATAGATTTAGCGTCACTTTCGAGTTATTTTGCTGGTAACTCTGTTATCGGATCTAAAGTGACAGGTGGTGCTGCTTCTGTGTTCACTGATTTTCGTATTCATGTGGATGGTTTTAGCCGTTTTCTGATAATTAATGAAGACTTAAGAGCAGAGCAGGCGGGTCGTTTATTGCAGCGATTATTTGAGATTGAGGTTTATCGTGTTATGGCTTTGTTAGCTTTTCCTATTGCTCGTGAGCTTTATCCAGCCTTAAATAAATCAGATCGTCAATTGTATAAAATAACTAATGCAATGACATTGCCTGATAATAACGATGCTGCGTTATTAGACGAATTGACTACCTTGGCGGCTGAGGTTGAAAATTATATTTCCAGCAACCATTTTCGTTTTGCGGCTGCCAGTGCTTATTATCAGTTGGTTGAGCAACGTGTGAATGACATACGGGAAGTCAGGATTCAAGGTATTCAGACTTTAGGTGAATTTATTAAGCGTCGAATGGAACCGGCCATTAATACCTGCGAGTCCATTTCGCATCGTTTTACGTCGCTTTCAGAACGAGTAAGTAATGCAAGTCAGTTATTACGTACCCGTGTCGATATAATTATAGAACGACAAAATCAAGGGTTATTAACGTCCATGGCTTTGCGTGCGAAAATGCAATTACGAATGCAACAAATGGTAGAGGGTATTTCAATGGTAGCAATTACCTATTATGCAGCTAGTTTAATTGGTAAAATAATAGAAGCGCTTCATATTGTTGGCTGGAAAATTAATCCTGGTATAGTTGAAGGACTCTCCATCCCTTTTATTTTTATTATCATAGCTATTAGTACAAAGCGTATTCATAAAATTATTGCCAATACAACTGACTGATAAAGGTGGAGTTTGCAACGGTTACGTTTTATTTTTTGGCGTTTGGGAATAGTAAGTTATATTTAAAAGGTATTTACTTTTTGACTATGACGGACCAGTTTTATATAGAAATTAATTTTTTGAATCAAATAGTGATAAAAAAGTCTTTAACTAAATATATAAAGTGCATACTATAAAAGTAAGTTATTTTAACAATTACACAGGTAATCAAACTAATGCGTAACAAATTTTTAAGACTGATTTTTGTCGTTCTCTCATTTTTATCGTTAACAGTCAATGCTGAGATTTTAACTAAAGATGCTATCCCTAGCCCTATTTTAGACCAACTGTTTAAGAAGCATCCAAATGCTATGGATATAACAGCTGAAAAGAAAATGCATTTTAAACAAGCATTGTATGAAGTGTCTTTTAAAGTAGAAAAAGACAAGGAAGTGGATATTGAATTGTATAGAGAAAATGGTCGTTTTTTTGTAAATGCCGATGATGTTACAACGGCAAATATGATGCCAGCAACTGGCTATGATAATTTGAAAGCAGCTTTTGGTACCTATACGATAAAAGAAGCTATATTAGTTGTTAATCCAAATGGTCCTGGTGAAGAGTACGATTTAATTGTAAGCTCTTCAGGTACCGATTGGAGTGTAATGGTTGACTTTAACGGCAATATTACTCAAAAAATCCGGGATTAATTTTTACTAAGAAGAAGCTTTTTGTAGAGTGTATGGTAGCTTACTATTAACTATTTGATTTTATTTTGACAATTAGGTGATTCCATTGAATCGATATGTCATAACAGAGTCATTATTCTAGTGACTTAATTGTTGTCAGTAATACTGTTACGTTAATGTATTTAGAAACTAAGAATTCGATAAGATCATGTCAAATATTAATAACAGACCTACTTCGCCGCATCTTCAGATATATAGGTTACCCTTAACAGCTGTTATATCAATAACACATCGTATCACTGGTGTTTTCTTATCTGTAGGACTTGTTCTATTTGTTTATATCCTTTATTCGGTCGCAGGTGGACTAAACGCATATGCTTTAATGCAAGCGAATATGAATTTGTGGCAGGTACAAGTAATTTATTGGGGGTTTGTTTACGCACTTTTTTTTCATTTATGTCATGGGGTGCGCCATTTAATATGGGATTCAGGTAAAAGTTTCGCTAATAATACATTAAATTGTTTTGCAGTTATTGAACTATTTGTTTCACTAATGCTCACTTTAATCACCTTCATTTTTTATCTCAATACAGAGGTTTTATGGAGCATACTCCACCTTTGACTATTAGCTCAAGTAAAGGAACTTTTCATTGGGTTATGCAGCGTATAACTGCACTCGGATTGGTGCCCTTATCATTTTGGTTGATCATTTTTCTCAATAAGTGTTTAACTGCACCTTATATCAACACACTATCATGGTTAAAAACTCCGTTAAATTTAATTTGTATTTTTACTTGGTTGGTGCTGGTTTTTTATCATGCAGCATTAGGTTTGCAGGTAGTGATTGAAGATTATATAGCAACTGCAAGTATCAGATTCGTCGCTATTTGGGGGGCAAATTTGAGTTTTATATTTTTAGTGTTGATAGCCTTTTGTCAATTGCTAAATATACTTTCCATAGGCTAATAGATGTCATTAAATTATAAATTAATTGAACATTATTATGATGTTGTAGTCGTTGGAGCAGGTGGAGCTGGTCTTAGGGCTGCTTTGGGGATGGCAGAAAAAGGGTTGAAGACCGCTTGTATTTCAAAAGTATTTCCTACCAGAAGTCATACCGTTGCGGCGCAAGGGGGCATCAGTGCTGCGCTAGGTAATATGGGTGAAGATGATTGGCGTTTCCACATGTATGACACAGTAAAAGGCTCTGACTGGCTTGGTGATCAAGATGCTATTGAATATATGTGTCGTGAAGCAATGGCCGCAGTTGTTGAGCTTGAGCATTATGGTGTGCCTTTTTCTAGGACTGCAGATGGTAAAATTTATCAAAGAGCATTTGGAGGGATGACAACACACTACGGTAAAGGCCAAGCACAGAGAACTTGTGCTGCCGCTGATAAAACCGGACATGCAATTTTACATACTCTGTATCAGCAAGCTTTAAAGCATAAAGCCGAGTTTTTTATTGAATACATTGTGCTTGACTTAATCATGCAAGATGGTGAGTGTCTGGGCGTCTTGGCTTGGTGTTTAGATGATGGTTCTCTCCATTTATTCAGGGCCCATGTTACTGTTCTGGCGACCGGTGGTTATGGTCGTAGTTTTTTTTCCTGCACTTCAGCTCATACCGTAACAGGTGATGGTAATGCAATGGTATTGCGTGCGGGTTTGCCCTTACAAGATATGGAGTTTATTCAGTTTCATCCAACTGGTATTTATGGTTCAGGCTGTTTAATTACTGAGGGTGTAAGAGGTGAGGGTGGTTATTTGACAAACTCAGAAGGTGAGCGCTTCATGGAAAGATATGCGCCCCATGCGAAAGACTTGGCTTCACGTGATGTTGTCAGTCGTGCTATGACTATTGAGATTCAAGAAGGTCGAGGCGTAGGTAAGTTAAAAGATCATATTTATTTACACATTGAGCACCTAGATCCGGCGCTTATACATGAAAGATTGCCTGGTATTGCAGAGACTTCAAAAATATTTGCTGGAGTTGATATTACTAAAGATCCGATTCCAGTATTACCCACTGTTCATTACAACATGGGGGGAATTCCTACTAACTATAAAGCTGAAGTGGTGACGCTAGAGGGTGATAACCCTGATAAAGTTATTGTTGGTTTAATGGCAATAGGTGAGGCTGCTTGTGTATCTGTTCATGGAGCCAATCGGCTTGGTTCAAACTCCCTACTTGATTTAGTCGTCTTTGGGCGATCTGCTGCTATACGTTGTTCAGAGCTTATTAACATCGGTTCTGACCACAAACCACTAGCCAAAACTGCTTGTGATAAGGCATTGGCACGATTTCATAGGATACGTAATGCTACTGGCAAGCTTAAAGTTTCTGATATTCGTTTGAATATGCAGAAAAACATGCAAGCTAAAGCATCTGTATTTAGAACGCAATCGACCTTAGATGAAGGTATTGCCGCTATGATAAATATTAAACAGTCATTTGAAGATGTTGGTATCCAAGATAAATCTCTCATATGGAATACAGATCTTGTTGAAGCACTTGAGCTGGATAACTTGCTTGGACAGGCCAGCGTAGCAATAACAGCTGCTGGGAATCGGCATGAAAGCCGAGGAGGTCATGCACGCGAAGACTATCCTGATCGAGATGATGAAAATTGGATGAAACATACCTTAACGTGGTTGATTGACGATAAAATAACAATAGATTATCGACCTGTTCATTTATATACTTTAAGCGATGATGTTGAAGTAATACAGCCTAAGGAGAGGGTTTACTAGTGGCAGAATTTACGTTACCCAAAAATTCCGTAGTTATAAAAGGTAAAAACTTTAAGGCATTACCAGGGTTGAAAAATGTTCGTCGCTTTGAGGTTTATCGATGGGATCCTGATACCAATGAAAATCCACGTATTGATAGCTATGAGCTTGATATGGATAATTGCGGTCCCATGGTTTTGGATGCTATTTTAAAAATAAAGAATGAAGTCGATAGCTCTTTAACATTTCGTCGTTCATGTCGTGAAGGGGTTTGCGGTTCATGTGCGATGTCTGTAAATGGTAAAAATACATTGGCGTGTACGAAAGCTATTGATTCCTATCCAAATATTATAAAGATATTCCCCTTGCCGCACATGCAGGTAATCAAGGATCTCGTCCCAGATATGAGGCATTTTTATGAACAATATGCTTCTATTAAACCTTGGATTGAAACTAAAACACCTGCCCTTCAAGATTCTGAACGTCTCCAAAGTAAAAGTGATCGTGAAAAACTGGATGGTTTATACGATTGTGTACTTTGTGCGTGCTGCTCAACTAGTTGCCCTAGCTACTGGTGGAATAGTGAGCAGTATTTAGGTCCAGCAGTATTGTTGCAAGCTTATAGATGGCTGGTTGATAGTCGGGATGAAGCGACTGAACCACGATTAGATTTACTGGAAGATTCATTTAAGTTGTATCGTTGTCATACCATAATGAACTGCACGGATACGTGTCCTAAAGGTTTAAATCCCGCTAAAGCGATTGCGGAAACTAAAAAAATGTTACTCGAAAGAAAGTTACGATAATGTCTTCGTTAGCTAGATTACAATGGCAATGTAGACGAGGTTTAAAGGAATTGGATTTATTGTTGTTGGACTATATGACGAGTGAATATTTAGTTGCTGATTCAATTGAAAAGGGATTATTCATCGAATTATTAAAGTTAGAAGATGATAAATTAGTAGATTCTATTCTAGAAAATCGCACTATTGATAGACATGACTTAATACCATTAATTGAGAAAATTAAGGCTCGTTCACTTAATAGTATTCAATAAGATTGATTAGGTTGCAGTTCTTTTTTGTATTAATTTATTTCTTAATACATCACTTAAGCGTGAAATCAGATATACAATTTTACTAAGAACAAGTTATTACTAATTACCCAGCATTAGGGTAAACTATATTTAGGTAACAAATGGGTTAACATGATGACTTTAAAAGATAACGTTCATTTACACGAGATTAATAAATTTGGTTCGATGGCTGAACGGTGGTGGGATATGGAAGGAGAATTTAAAACCTTACATGATATTAATCCATTACGACTTGAATTTATTCAAAAATTTGTTGATATTGCTGATAAACGTATAGTCGATGTTGGTTGTGGAGGTGGTATTTTAACAGAGGGTTTAGCCAAACAAGGTGCTGATGTATTAGGAATTGATCTTAGTGAAGAATTGATTGATATTGCCGAGTTACATAGTCTAGAATCGGGGATAAATTCACATTATAAAAAGATAAGTGCTGAAGAATTGGCACAGTTGGAGTCTGCAAGTTTTGATCACGTTACTTGTATGGAAATGCTTGAGCATGTTCCTGATCCCGGTTCAATAATTACAGCTTGTGCGACCATGGTAAAGCCCGGTGGTATGGTGTTTTTTTCTACGCTGAATCGTAAACCAAAAGCTTATTTGTTAGCTATTGTAGCTGCAGAGCATGTTTTAAAGATGCTTCCTAAAGGCACTCACGATTATAAAACGTTTATAAAACCTTCTGAGTTATGTCAGTCAGCACGTAATGTGGGTCTTGAGTTAGAGGGTATGATTGGGATTGAATACAACCCCTTTAATAAGATGTTTAATTTAGGTAAGGATATCGACGTTAATTACATTGCGGCTTTTAAACGTGTTGATTAAACGGTTATGTCGAAAGATTTTAAATTGTCCTGTGTTTTGTTTGATTTAGATGGAACATTAATAGATACCTCGCCAGACTTGGTTTCATGTTTGAATAAAGCGTTAATTATTCATGGCTTTACTGGTATTAGTGCCGACAAAGTTAAACCTTTTATTTCCTTTGGTGCTGTTGCTATGGTCAATGCAAGTCTTAAGCAATCGGTAACTGAAGAGCTTAAGGCTGACGTTGTAAAAACTATGCTTGAATTTTATCTGCATAATATTGCAAAGTACTCAGTATTTTTTGATGGAATGTTAGATACGCTTGATGTTATTGAAGCAAAAGGACTTAAATGGGGTGTGGTAACTAATAAGCGTGAGTGTTTTACTAATCCTCTGATGGCAGCTTTAAATTTGACTGATCGTGCCGCATGTATAATTAGCGGTGACACAACTGCAAATTCTAAACCTCATATCGAGCCTATGTTAGCTGCTTGTAGAATTGCAGATGTAACTCCTCAGGAATGTGTTTATATTGGTGATGCCATTCATGATATTAAGGCAGGTAAAAATGCCAAGATGAAAACATTGACAGCCCTTTATGGATACATTGATTCGAAAGACCAGCCGGAAGCTTGGGGTGCTGATGGACTGATCGAGTCTCCGAAGCAATTGATCGATTGGATAGATACAGTATTATGTCATTAAAGCAACAGGTAATATTAATAACCGGAGCCGGTGGTGGGCTTGGTAGTGTTGCAGCTTTAACGTTGGCAAAAAATGGCGCTCATATTATTTTGCTGGATAAAAATATAGCTAAATTAGAAGTTGTTTATGATGCTATATTGGCAGCAAATGCACCTGAGCCAATTATTTATCCATTTGACCTTGCCGGCGCCAATGAAAATGAATATCAAGATTTAGCTAATAAAATTGCTGAGGAATATGGAGTTTTGCACGGTCTTTTGCACTCAGCGGTAGAATTTAGTTCTTTTACGCCCATTTCACAATTCGGTACCAAAGAATGGGGGCATACCTTAAACGTTAATTTGCATGCGCCATTTCTTCTTACCCGAGTCTTATTGCCTGTACTAGAAAAAAGTCAACACGCATCTATTGTTTTTACTTCTGATTCTTCAGCTAGAAAAGCTCAGGCTTACTCTGGTGCTTATGGTGTTTCAAAAATTGCAATGGAAGGATTAGCTAATATTTTGGCGGATGAACTTGAATCAGGTAACAAAATAAGAGTTAATACTTTAGTGCCTGGAGCAGTTAACTCACCACTTAGAAAACGGGCTTATCCTGCTGAAGATAAAGCTAAGTTGCCTGATATGGATTCTCTGGAGCCGGTATATCGGTATCTTTTTAGTGGTCAAAGTATTGGTGTAACAGGTCAGCTTATTAATGCCGCAACTTTTCACTTATAACAAATTTTTATGTCTGAACGAGAAAGCTTTATTTTAACCAGAGATGTTAATATCGTTACTATCCCCGATGGTGCATCTAGTACTTTGAATAAAGGAGAGGAAGTAACTATACACCAATCTTTAGGAAATAATTACACGGTGGTTACGCAGCAGGGTCATATGGTTCGCATTGATGGTGTTGATGCGGATGCATTGGGTAAAGAATATCATGAACTAGATACATTGGTATCAGAGATTACTGTAGAGGCGGTTGAAAAAAATTGCTGGGAAGTAATGAAGACTGTTTACGATCCGGAAATCCCTGTCAATATTGTTGATCTAGGTTTGGTTTATTATTGTAATGTGAAGCAACTTGACGATGATAGTTGTGCCGTTCATATCATGATGACACTAACGGCACCAGGATGTGGGATGGGGCCTGTTATACAAGGCGATGTAGAAAAGTGTATTCGTGCATTACCGGGTGTATCTTCTGTTGATGTGGAAGTGGTATTTGATCCACCCTGGGCAAGAGAAATGATGTCGGAAGTTGCGCAACTACAGTTAGGTTTGTATTAATTAAGTAACTTGTTGTTTTCCAAGTGACAACGCTCTATTATCATCATTCCGACTTTCTTTTTCATGAAACGGGTGTCGGTCATCCAGAATGTCCTGAAAGACTTGTTAGCATCGCTTCTGCTTTGGAAAATTCTAACTTTTCTAGTTTAATCAGAGTACCTGCTCCATTAGGTAATGAACTGCAAATCAGGCTTGTTCATTCTCAAGTTCATGTTGAAGCCATAATTAAGGCCGCTCCTAAGCAAGGATATTATTATTTGGATCAAGATACCGTTTTATCAACGGGGTCTACACAGGCTGCATTTCGTGGGGTTGGGGCAGTATGTGATGCAGTTGATAGGGTCGTTTCAGGTGAAGCCAATAATGCCTTTTGTGCAATCCGTCCGCCCGGTCACCATGCTGAGGCCGATTTGGCAATGGGTTTTTGTCTTTTTAATAATGTAGCTATTGCTACAGAATATGCGCGACAGTATCATCAAATTAATCGTATTGCTATTATCGATTTTGATGTTCATCATGGTAATGGCACACAAGCGATTTTTTTCAATCAACCCAATGTCTTATATGTATCCAGCCATGAGTTATTCAATTACCCAGGTACAGGGAGTCCTAAAGAAATAGGCCTTGGTAATATTATTAATGTACCTCTTTTTGAGGGTGATACTGGCATTGAATTCAGAGAAAAATACAGCAAAATTATTTTACCGGCATTAAGAGATTTTAAACCGGAAATTTTACTGATTTCAGCCGGTTTTGATGCTCATAGAGATGATTCATTAGGCTCAATTATGCTGTTGGAAGATGACTTTGAGTGGGTAACTAAACAATTGATGTGTGTTGCCGACAGTTATTGTAAGGGTAGAATTATTTCTGTATTAGAAGGCGGTTATAATCTTAAAGCTTTGGCCTCCAGTGTCGCGATTCATATTAAAACATTGATGAATCACTGAGGGCTCTTATGGGTTTAAATATTTCCAGAATTAAAAACTAATGTCAGAGAAAAAATAAGTCAAATTTTTTTTAATTGTTATGGCTGAGGGCATCAAAATTATTGTCACCCAATCGAGGCCAGGCAGTTAATACAGCTTGAACGACAGTTGCTAAAGGAATTGCAAAAAAAACTCCCCAAAAGCCCCACAAACCACCGAAAAATAATATTGCAACAATTATTGCAATTGGGTGTAAATCTACTGCTTCAGAAAACAATACTGGTACCAGGATAATGCCATCCAAAGCTTGAATAATTGAATATGCAATAACAATATATAAAAAGTCATCTCCATTTAAACCCCATTGAAAATAAGCAACACCTAGTACTGGAAAAGTCACCAACGTTGCTCCTATGTAAGGAATAATCGCTTGAATACCCATTAATACAGCTAACAACATAGCGTAATTTAACCCCATTGTTGCAAAAGTGGCATAACTTACTAACCAGAGAATAAATATTTCTGCAAACTTCCCGCGGATATAATTACCAATTTGGATATTTACTTCTTTCCAAACGCTGATGGTTAGATTGCTATTTTTTGGCATGAATTGTAAAAACCAGCTAATTAGAGATTTTTTGTCTTTTAAAAAGAAAAAAATCATCATAGGAACTAAAAATAGATAAATTAGTGCACTAACAATGCTGACTACAGTGGCGGCTGAAATTGACACTACATTCTGAGCATAAGTTAATAATTCTTGTTGCACGACAGAAATCATTTGTTGGATTTTATTTTCTGAAATAAATGTTGGATATAATTCAGGCAACCGCATTATGTCTCTTTGAGCAGAGCTGATAATTCTTGGTAGATTTTGAATTAGCTCTATAGCTTGTTGGGACACAAGTGGCATTAAATAAAAGAGTAAAAAAGTCAGGCAAGCCATGAAGCCAGAAAAAATTAGATAAACTGAGGGTAATCTTGTCAGACCGCATCTGATAGACTTACCTACTAAGCCATCAAGTAAATAAGCTAAAACTATTGACGCGAAAACAGGCATCAAAATCGTGGATAATGAATAAATCAGCACAAAGCTAACTACCAATATAATAGCCAAGGATACGGCTTGAGGATTGGGTAATAAGCGTTTAAAAGATTCTGCAAAAAGGCGTGAATTTGCAAAACGGGATTGATTGGTCATTATTTAGATTGTGGTATTAATTTGATGGTTCTATTTTACATGTAATAAAGTATTTCTTTCCATGATAGTTTCATACCTCCGGCATTTTTGACCGATAAAACAGGAGCAGATTATGCAATATGATGTATTCAATGGTGATGCGGATGGTATTTGTGCACTTGTGCAGTTACGCTTGGCAAAGCCTATTCAATCTAATCTGATTACTGGTGTAAAAAGAGATATAGAATTATTAAAAAGAGTAATTGCTCATGAGAATGATGCGATTACTGTTCTTGATATTTCATTAAAAAAGAACAGAGTTGAACTGGATAGAATTCTCACGCAAGGTGCAACTGTATTTTATGTCGATCATCATGAAACGGGAGAAATTTGTAATCACAATAATTTAACAACTTTAATTAATACAACTGCTAATACTTGTACAAGTTTGTTGGTTGATAATTATCTCGAAGGAAAATTTAGTGCTTGGGCAATTACTGCCGCTTTTGGTGATAACCTTACGGGTAGTGCCCAACAGTTAGGAAAGAAACTATCTCTAAATTTTGTTCAACTCAAGCAACTTCAAGAATTGGGTATATGTATAAACTACAATGCTTATGGAGGGTTTATAGAAGATTTGCATTTTGAACCTGCATATCTATATGAACAGTTAGTTCCTTATAAATCTCCTTTTGATTTTATGACGGACAATGCAATTATTTATGAGCAGTTATTATACGGTTATACTGATGATATGGCGCGAGTCGCGCTAATAAAACCCGAGTACCAGACAAGTTCAGTTAGCGTATATATTCTTCCAGATAGTATTTGGGCTAGGCGTGTAAGTGGCGTGTTTTGTAATGAACTGGCAAATCAGAGCCCGGAGCGTGCATGCGCAGTTTTAACCTATAATTCATTAGGTGGTTATCAGGTAAGTGTAAGATCTCCATTAACTATAAATTCAGGGGCTGATGAACTATGCTCATTATTTACCAGTGGTGGTGGCCGTAAAAGTGCTGCTGGAATTAATCATCTGCCCTTTGACGAACTCAAATTTTTTATTGCGGTTTTTTCAGAGAAATACACCTAGATTTTCCTTCATATAGAATTAAAAATAATGGCATCTAAAAGCAATAATACTGTCTGGCATAAATCATCTATCACAAGAGCTGATAGGGAAAAACTTCATAAACATAAGAGTGTGGTTTTATGGTTTACCGGATTATCTGGATCTGGTAAATCTACTTTAGCACATGCTATAGAAGAACAGCTATATAAAAACGGTATTTCAACTTATGTGCTGGATGGTGATAATGTACGTCATGGGTTGTGTTCAGATTTGAGTTTTACTGATAGTGATCGTGTTGAAAATATTAGACGAATTGGTGAGCTTGCGAAATTGTTAACGGATGCTGGTGTTATAACACTAACGGCCTTCATCTCACCCTTCAAGGTTGATCGTGAGGAAGCTAGAAAACGTTTGCCCCATGGCGATTTTTTTGAAATTTATTGTCTATGTCCAATCGAAACTTGTGAGCAAAGAGATGTAAAAGGTTTGTACAAAAAAGCTAGGGCAGGCGAGATTCCTTTTTTCACTGGTATTGATTCGGCTTACGAGGCGCCTGATCGCGCTGAATTAGTTATTAACACCAGTGAGTTAAGTTTGGATGCATGTGTTCAGATGGTATTGCATCTCCTAATTGAGCGAGGCGTTATAAATGGGTAATGAAAATATGTAAGGCGTTAGTTATCTACAAATAATATAATTGAGTGAAATTTGTACATTAACTATTTAAGGGAAATAACAATATGATTCCAGTTGTCTTATCGGGTGGTTCAGGAACACGTTTATGGCCACTTTCACGAAGACATTACCCAAAACAATTTTTGCCATTGGTCTCTTCTTTCACTATGGTGCAAGAGACAATTCTCAGGTTAGCAGGCATCGATGGAATGAAAGCACCGATTGCTGTTTGTAATGAAGATCATCGATTTATGATGGCAGAGCAACTGTTAGAGATTGATATAAAGCCTGCAGCTATTATTCTAGAACCAATGGGGAAAAATACAGCTCCTGCAGTTGCCATGGCGGCATTAGCAGCTAAATCAGAAGATGATATTTTATTAATATTACCTGCTGATCATGTTATAGAAAATTTGTCAGCTTTTCATAAAGCAGTAGCAGAAGCTAAAATTTTAGCTGAACAAGGATTCATGGTTACTTTTGGTATTGTTCCTACTGAGCCTCAAACTGGCTATGGTTATATAAAGCGTGATACTGTTGAGCATGGCAATGCTTATGGAGTTGCTTCATTTGTTGAAAAACCCGATTTGGATACAGCAAAGAGTTACTTTCAAAGTGGTGAATATTATTGGAATAGTGGTATGTTTGCTTTTAAGGCAGGAAGCTTTTTAAGGGAGTTGAAAAAGTATAATCCAACTATGCTGGAAAGTTGCGAATTGGCACTGAATAATGCCAAAGTGGATATGGATTTTATTCGCTTGGATAAGGATATTTTTTCTAGTTGTCCTTCTGATTCTATTGATTATGCTGTAATGGAAAAAACAGATAAAGCCGTTGTTATTCCATTGGATGCTGGTTGGAATGATGTTGGATCTTGGTCTGCGTTATGGGATGTTAAAAATAAAGATGCTTCTGGAAACTCTATTAGTGGCGATGTATTTACTGTTGATACCACCAATTCATTTATACATGCTCAAAGCAAACTGGTTGCTGTTATAGGCTTACAAGACTTGATTGTTGTAGAAACCGATGATGCATTGATGATCTCATCGAAAGATCGCGTTCAAGAGGTTAAGGAAATTGTTACTCAATTAAAAGAAAAAGGTCGTTGCGAAGCGGATATACACAGAAAAGTTTACCGGCCATGGGGACAATATGATTTAGTTGATAGTGGTCAAAGACATCAAACCAAACGAATAATTGTTAATCCTGGTGCTAAATTATCACTGCAAAAACATCATCATAGAGCAGAGCATTGGGTTGTCGTTAAAGGTACCGCGTTAATTACCAAAGGGGATGAAAAGCTGTTAATTTCAGAAAATGAATCGACATATATTCCGTTGGGTATTGTACATTGTCTTGAAAACCCTGGCGTTATACCTTTAGAAATTGTTGAAGTACAATCTGGCAGTTATTTAGGCGAAGATGACATTGTGCGTTTTGATGATCAATACGGGCGCGTATAATTTGATATGAATGGGGTTAAGTTGGTTAAATTTCGCCTCAATCACTTATTATTTTAATAAATTAAGGTTACACAATGAGTCAAAAAATCACCAAAGCAGTTTTCCCGGTTGCTGGTTTAGGCACCCGATTTTTACCCGCTACTAAGGCAATTCCTAAGGAAATGTTACCGGTAGTAGATAAACCATTAATCCAATATGCAGTAGAAGAAGCTGTTGCTGCAGGTATTGATACGATGATTTTTGTTAGTTCGCGCAGTAAAAATGCCATTACTGATCATTTTGATAAAGCCTACGAATTAGAAAAAGAACTGGAAGCAAAAAATAAAGCAGAACTTTTGAAATTACTTAAAGATATTGTTCCACCTAATGTATCGTTTGTTTTTATTAGGCAAGCAGAGGCATTAGGGCTTGGTCATGCTGTGTTTTGTGCAAAGCCAGTGATTGGCGATGAACCCTTTGCGGTTATTTTAGCTGACGATATGGTTGAAGATGGGGCACGTGGCTGTATGGCTCAGATGGTAGATTTATATAAACATAAGAAAACCTCTATTTTGGGAGTTGAGCGAATTAATCCAGCAGATACTGCTAGCTATGGAATTGTTAAAACACCAGACACTACTGATAAATATTCATCTATTGAATTGATTATTGAAAAGCCTAAGCCTGAAGTTGCACCTTCAAATTTGGCAGTTGTAGGAAGATATATTTTGACACCTGCAATTTTTGAAAAGCTAAAAAATACAGGTAGAGGGGCGGGTGGTGAAATTCAATTGACAGATGCTATTGCAGACTTATTGGATGATGAGATTGTTTTGGCTTATGAATTTGAAGGTACACGTTACGATTGTGGTTCTAAATTGGGTTTTTTAATAGCCAATGTCGAATTAGCTTTGCTTCATAACGAACTCAAAAGTGATTTTTCGAATTATCTTAAGAACTTGATGCAAAGTGACAAGCTTTAAAATTAACAAAGTAGAATTAGAGCATGAAAATTAAATTTTTTTCGTGCTCTATGGTATTGCAATAAAATTTTAATTGAAATGGTCGGTTAACGAGTATAGCAACGGTTTATTTAGCTTCAATCTCTGAAATGACTGGTAACTTAGCTCGTTTTTGAAGCCAAATAACACCGCAAATATCGGTGATTCCAGCCCAAAGGCGATCTAAAGTGCCGTAATTAGATACGCCATTAACTCTTGATCTGTGGCTTACAGGTTCTGAAATAACCTGCCCTCCAGCTCTTATGATTAAGGCCGGTAAAAAACGATGCATATGATTAAAATACGGTAGGTTGAGAAAACATTCTCTAGAAAATACCTTTAGTCCACAACCAGTATCTGGTGTATGATCGCCTAGTAATTTAGAGCGTATAGCATTGGCAACTTTAGATGAAAAAAGACGCCATTCAGAATCATAGCGTTTGTTTCTCCAGCCAGCCACCATTGATAAGTTACTGATTGTTTCCTTTTGCTTGATTAAAACTTGATAAAGGTTAGGTATATCCGTTGGGTCATTTTGCCCATCTCCATCCAAAGTGGCTATCCAAGGATATCTTGCTGCTTTTACGCCAGAATGTACGGCAGTGCTTTGGCCACAACTTGTTTGATGATGGATAACTCTAAGATTTTTGAAGTCGTGAAGTGCTTGTTTTAATACTTCAGGTGTTTGATCTTTGCTCCCATCATCGACATAAATAATTTCATAGGCTTCAGCCTGACTCATGGCATTAACTATTTCTTGAATTAACGAGACGATATTCTCAGCTTCATTATGAACAGGGACAACAATAGAAATTCTCACAGACCATCCTAATTTTATATTTTTTACATAGTGTGCGAACAATCAATAAATGACTTTATTAATTACTCGTTAACAACTAATTACTTTTTAATCTATATGATATAAAAAAAGGCTCGATTTTCCTAAAACTAAATTCTTGAATATTGACTAATAATGTTGGCCATACTTGCAATCAAGGAGATTATCCTTTAACTTAGTCATACATCCGTAAAGGCTAGGGGTGCTTTTTGTTACTACGCGAAAGTCGTACATAAAAGGCTGAGATAAACCCTTTGAACCTGACCCTGGTTAATACCGGCGTAGGAAAGCCCCAAACTTCCCTGCGTCTTGTTTTATTGATATTGGAGATAAGCATGAACGCTGTTCTAAAAGACGATACTGCAGTCAGTAGCGTTAAAATCGATTCATACCCGGCATCTGAAAAGATTTATGTGCAAGGAAGTCGGCATGATATTCAGGTACCTATGCGTAAGATTACTTTGTCTGATACCCCTGTGCATTTTGGTACGGTAGAGAAAAATGGTCCTTTATATGTCTATGATACCTCTGGTGTTTATACCGATCCCAATGTTGAGATTGATTTAAAGAAAGGTTTAAGTGCAATACGTTCTGCTTGGATTGCGGAAAGAAATGATACAGAAGAATTATCAGGCCCTAGTTCTGACTTTGGACGTCAACGTCTAGATGATCCGGCAACAGCCAATCTACGTTTTGAGCATATTCGTAAACCCCGTCGCGCAAAGGCTGGGGCTAATGTTTCACAAATGCATTACGCACGGCAGGGTATTATTACGCCGGAAATGGAATTTATCGCTATTCGTGAAAATCAAAAGATGGAAGAAATGCGCGAATTATGGAAAGGACAACACCCTGGGGATTCTTATGGAGCCTCTATACCTGAAGTCATTACAGCAGAGTTTGTTCGTGATGAAGTAGCGAGAGGCCGAGCCATAATTCCAGCTAATATCAATCATCCAGAATTGGAACCTATGATTATAGGCCGAAATTTTTTGGTGAAAATAAATGGTAATTTGGGTAATTCGGCCGTTACTTCTTCTATTGATGAAGAAGTAGAGAAAATGCTCTGGGGTATCCGTTGGGGTGGTGATACCATTATGGATTTGTCTACCGGTAAAAACATTCATGAAACGCGTGAATGGATTTTGCGAAATTCACCAGTGCCTATTGGTACTGTGCCCATATATCAAGCCTTGGAAAAAGTTAACGGCAAAGCAGAGGATTTAACATGGGAAATTTTCCGTGATACTTTAATTGAGCAAGCCGAGCAGGGCGTTGATTATTTTACAATTCATGCGGGTGTTCGTTTACATCATGTGCCACTAACAGCGAAACGGATGACAGGTATTGTTTCACGTGGCGGTTCTATTATGGCCAAATGGTGTTTGGCTCATCATACTGAAAGTTTCTTATATACCCATTTTGAAGAAATCTGTGAAATCATGAAAGCCTATGATGTTTCCTTTTCGTTAGGAGATGGTTTGAGACCCGGTTCTATTTATGATGCTAATGATGAGGCGCAGTTCGGTGAATTAGAAACCTTGGGTGAGCTTACTAAAATTGCCTGGAAACATGATATACAAACCATGATTGAGGGACCAGGACATGTGCCATTGCACATGATCAAAATTAATATGGAAAAGCAACTGGAAGAATGTGGTGAAGCACCTTTCTATACATTAGGTCCTCTGACAACTGATATAGCTCCAGGTTATGATCATATTACATCTGCTATAGGTGCGGCTAATATTGGATGGTATGGTTGTGCAATGTTGTGTTATGTGACACAAAAAGAACATTTAGGATTGCCTAATAAACAGGACGTTCGTGAAGGGATTGTTACTTATAAAATTGCAGCCCATGCTGCTGATTTAGCAAAAGGTCATCCTGGTGCGCAAGCTAGGGATAATGCAATGTCAAAAGCCCGCTTTGAATTCAGATGGGAAGATCAGTTCAATATTGGACTTGATCCTGAAAAAGCACGTGAATTTCATGATGAAACCTTACCCAAAGAATCAGCTAAAGTAGCTCATTTTTGCTCTATGTGTGGGCCGCACTTCTGTTCAATGAAAATTAGTCAAGATGTTCGCGACTACGCCGCAGCAAAAGGGATTAATGATGAGCAAGAAGCCTTGGCTAGAGGTATGGACGAAAAATCTAAACAATTCCTTGAAGAAGGAGCTGATATATACCACAAGGTGTAACTAGAAAAATTTGTGTACTTTAATGGTATAAATTAGGTTTTGAAATAGCAAAAATTGCTATTGTATTAGCCAATCTACGGCTTCATTTTGGTGGCTTTTCAACTCACTTCCTTTCTTATTAGTTATATCTATTAGGTAATTTTATGAGCGAAAAAAAAAATATTGTTATTAAGGTTAAATACTCGGCTGATGAAAAAAAAGTAAACGATAATATTTGCGATCCAAAGCTCATTACAGAATGGAATATTAAACGCATAGCATTAGCCATGGGTGGGCTGTTATTTTTCGTTGTCATCATCTTTTCTATGACAATTAAAAACACTGAAAAGATCGAACCAACTCTACAGGATATTTTGCCTGATAAAGTGGTGAGTAGACCTGAAAATAATAATACCGATGTTAGTAACAATATTACAAGAGCATTTTTAACGTTCAAAATAGATAACAATGAACCAGCTGGTAAAATCGATATACCTGTTAAGCTCAGTAAATATAAGTCTACTTCCTTGTATTATTTTGTTGAACTAACTGGAATGAAAGGAAGAACGGTGTATCACGAGTGGTTACTTGAAGGTAAGTTAATTACCAGAAAAAAAGTTAATATTTCGAATAATAACTGGCGGACTTCAAGTCGCCAGTTCTTTGCTAATAGCGATAAAACCAATTGGATGGTTAGGTTGGTTGATGAAAATAATAAGGTAATTAATGAGTTAAATTTTAGTGTGATTTATCAATAAATGTTGATTGTGTCTTATTGCCCCATCATTTAATTAAACGCGGCTTCATGGTCTATATTAATCGATGAAGCGTTTATTTAAGTCATTATAAGCATCAATTCTACGATCCCGTAAAAAAGGCCATATTTGCCGTATATGGTCTGTGCGTGTTTTCTCAAGTGTGCAAGTTAATAAGCTTGATTCAGAATCATTAGCTTGTTTGATAATTTCACCTTGAGGGCCAGCAATAAAGCTATTACCCCAAAAATTGATTCCTGCGACTGAGTCAGGTGATTGTTCAAACCCGATTCGATTGCAAGCGATAACGGGAACACCATTAGCAACAGCATGAGAGCGCTGTATGGTAATCCATGCGTCAAGTTGGCGTTGTTGTTCCTGTTTACTATCATTATTATCCCAACCAATGGCGGTGGGGTATATTAATAGCTCTGCACCAGCTAAAGCCATTAGCCTAGCAGCCTCGGGAAACCACTGATCCCAACAGATTAATACGCCCAATTTACCAATTGATGTTTCTATTGGTTTAAAGCCTAAATCACCGGGTGTGAAGTAGTATTTTTCATAAAACCCCGGGTCATCTGGTATATGCATTTTTCTATACTTTCCTGCAATACTTCCATCCTTATCAAAGACAACAGCAGTATTATGAAATAACCCCGGCGCCCTTTTCTCAAAAATTGTTGAAACGATAACAATACTTAGTTTTTTGGCTATATTTGACAGAATGTCAGTTGTTGGCCCTGGAATGGCGTGGGCAAGTTCAAAATGATTAAAGTCCTCGTTTTGACAAAAATAGGGTCCAAGATGTAACTCGGGTAATACTACCAAGTCTGCATGGGCCGCTGCAGCTTCATGAATTTTCGTAATTGAAAAATCAAGGTTTGATTGTTCATCATCATTACAAGGTTGTTGAACTGCACTGACTATTAAAGATGATTTCATAAAAGAATGACTAGATGAGTTTTAATGCCAAAATTATAAACTATAATAAATTAACAGATAACCCTGTCAAATTTTGTAGCAGATTAATATGCGTTTACAAGACAATTTGATAGTTGATGGAAGTAACGTTAATTAAAAACTAGTAATTAGGATAATTTAGTTGCTAGGTTTCTATTTTCAGTACCAGCATAACATTCTTGTTAGAGCTTTATTACCTGTTTTCGCAATATCGTTCAAGTTTACTCTTAAATGATAATTTTAATATATTAAAATGTTATGGTAATTAAATATGAATATCGAAAAGTCGTTATACACCGATAACACGAAAGAAAACCACAGTATTGAAAAAAGACGTCGATTTATTAAAGGTGTTGGAGTCCCTGTTATTTTAACATTTGCTAGTCCTTCAGTATTTGGAGTGCCATGCGCTTCAGAAATAGCATCCGGAAATCAATCTCATACTGGCGATGGTAGTTGCACTTTAGGACTTTCACCCGTTGTGCTTGGGAATCCAGCTAATAAAGACTCATGGCCATCAGGGTATGTATATGGAAGTTTACCACCTGGAAAAAGTAAGAATTCCAATACTATCTCTTATGCTGATTATAAAATTGGAAATCCAACAAAGTTCAAAGATGTATTTGGTGGAAATGATAATACAACCTTATCCTATTATTTGGGATCAGGTGGAGCCAAACCAACTCTAGAAGCTTGTTTAGTAGCGGCAGTGTTAAATGCAGCTTTATCCAAAAGTTACCCATTAACTGTAGATGATGTAAAAAAAATACAAACCGGAATAGTCGGTGTTCCTTCAAATAAAATTGTCGTGCCGGCCTATAAAGACGATATTATTCGTTACTTACAACAGACTTGGTAAAGTGCTCACAAAACTATATTTATGAATGGCGAGATTAGTATTGAATTGCCCATGGATGGGAAGATTAGTTGCCGTTTTTATCTAGATGAATGTGTCATTTATAATCAATTTTCTGCAGAAACACATTTGATTGGAGGCGTAGGTGCAGAGATATTTAATGTGATTTCAAAAAAATCAATTACAAGAAATCAATTACTAAATTATATAAGAAATATTTTTATTGTTGAAATGGATTGTGATTTAGAGACTCATATGGATAACCTGTTACAGGAATACCAAGATTTGGGATTATTAGTTGTGTCAATGAATTATTCTGCATGAAACTTGCGGAACTACCAAAAAACCTAATAATCAGCCACCTCAAACATTGGGGGCTAAAGTTAAAAATAGGTGCTTTTAATGTTTGTATTTATTCGCCAATAGATACTGTTTCGGAACATTTATTAGTATTGTACGGCGATTATGATATTGTCAATGACAATGATTTTATTGATTTTCATACCGTTGTAAAGTCCCCTTCAATAATCAGACGGTATTTTCGTCCTCAAGTGAATTTTTCATTCGACGGGTATTTCCCCTTTAAACCATTGCCCTACACACAAGCTTCTGCAATGTTTGAATGGGGCTTGAACTGGTGTATAGCAAATCATTCACATCAATATTTAGTTATTCATGCTGCGGTAGTTGAACGCAATGGTAAGGCATTTATATTTCCAGGTAACCCAGGTAGTGGAAAGAGTACACTATGTGCGGCCTTGGTTTGCAATGGTTGGCGGCTACTTTCAGATGAGTTGACGCTCGTTTCAGTAGTTGACGGCTTGGTGTACCCTGCTCCTCGCCCAATAAGTTTGAAGAATAAATCCATAGAGGTTATACGTGCATTGTCACCTGATGCGGTAATTGGCTCAGTGGTTAATAACACTGCAAAAGGTGCGATCGGGCATGTGCGTCCGCCTACTGAAAGTGTTAAATTGGCGAGCGTGCCGGCTATGCCAGCCAAATTGATTTTCCCTAAATTTCTGGATGGATCCAAAACAATTCTTGCCACTTTGAGTAAAAGTCGAGCATTATTAAAATTGGTTGAAAACTGTTTTAATTATAATATTCTCGGCGTTAATGGATTCAATTGCGTAAGTGATTTGGTTAATGATAGTGATTGTTTTAATCTTGAATATAGTAGCCTCAATGAAACATTGTTATTGCTGACGGATTTATCTGATTGAAACCACTTTTGAGCACCATATTTACAAATCCACAGTTGGCTCTTGAATTAGACTCTAACCAGTGGGATTATTTAATTCGGCAGGCCAGAAATGGCAATGTATTGGCAAGGTTAGGTTATATATTAGAAGAAGCTCGACTCTTTGGACAAATTCCAATAAAACCTTTTTTGCATATTAGATCAGCACAAATCTATTTTGAGCGTTTTTATATTTCTTTACAGCGTGAAATAGTAATTATTAATGGGGTTTTGAAATCAATTAATGTGCCGCTTGTTTTATTGAAAGGATCAGCTTACGTAGTTCAAAACGATACGGCTGCAAAAGGACGAATTTTTTCTGATGTTGACATTCTTGTACCTGAGGATAAATTATATGAAGTAGAGATTGCTCTCTTAAAGGAGGGTTGGTTTTGCAATACACTTGATCCATATGATAATAAATATTATCGAAAATGGATGCATGAAATCCCTCCGTTAAGACACTTAAAGCGTCAAACATCAATTGATGTTCACCATAATATTCTGCCAAAGATTGCACGATTCTGTCCGGATGCCAAGCAATTAATGGCCAATATTGTCAAAAATAGAGAGCATGATTTATGGGTATTGTCTCGCGAAGATAGGGTTTTACATAGTGCAATACATTTATTTCATGAGGGGGATTTTAAGTATGGTTTCCGTGATCTATCTGATCTAGACTTGTTACTCAAAGAATTTTCTCAGCAAGAAGGTTTCTGGGAGAAATTGCTGCAGCGAGCAAAAGTGCTGAGACAAGGCATGCCACTGTATTATGCACTTAGATATACCCACCTGATTTTAAAAACCCCGATACCAAATAAAATCCTTCAATTATCTGCAAGCCAAGCATGTAACAAATTAAATATAAGATTGATGGATAGTCTATTTTTAAGGGCTTTGTTACCAGACCATAAAAGCTGTAATGATAGATGGACAGGACTAGCCAGATGGGTTTTATTTGTTAGATCACACTGGTTAAAAATGCCTTTATATTTGATGATTCCACATTTATTTCGCAAAACATTCAAGCGTATGTTTAGCAAAGATCAATAGTAAACACCAATTCTTCAATCCACCATAACTAAAAAAATTATATGAAAATTCTTCATATTCTTGACCATTCCATTCCTTTGCACAGTGGCTATACGTTTCGTACCAATGCTATTTTAGAACAACAACGAAAATTGGGCTGGGAAACTTTTCATGTTACCTCTTCAAAACATAGTGGAGCGATAGCGTCAATAGAAGAAATAGATAATTTTACTTTTTATAGGTCAAAACCATCTAATGATTTACTCAATAGATTGCCGCTTCTGAGCCAATGGGCAATTATGCGTTCACTGGTTAATCGACTTAATGAAATTATTCCATTAATAGAGCCAGATATATTGCATGCACACTCCCCCGCATTAAATGGATTTGCAGCACTCATAATCGCCAAGAAATTTAATATACCATTAGTGTATGAGTGTAGGGCTTTTTGGGAAGATGCCGCTGTTGATCATGGCACATCGACTGAGGGTGGGCTGCGTTATTTACTGTCAAAGATGCTTGAAACTTACGTGTTCAAAAATGCCAGCGCAGTCACGACAATCTGCGGAGGATTGCGAAATGATATTGCTTCTCGTGGAATACCAACAAAAAAAATTACTGTAATACCTAACGCAGTCGATATAGATCATTTTACCTATGGTCAAGCGGGTGATTCTAATTTATGCAATAAGCTTGGACTAAAGAATAAAACCGTGCTCGGTTTTATCGGTTCCTTTTATGCCTATGAAGGTTTGCCGTTATTACTCGATGCATTGCCAAAAATAATGTTAAAACATTCTGAAATTCGATTGTTATTGGTAGGTGGTGGACCGCAGGAAGAGCTTATCAAGCAGAAAATAAATAATATGGGTTTAGAGCATGTTGTTATATTTACTGGACGAATAGCGCATGAAATAGTGCAAGATTATTATAATCAAGTTGATATTTTAGTTTATCCACGTTTAGCGATGCGCTTGACCAACTTGGTTACACCTTTAAAGCCACTGGAAGCAATGGCTCAAGGTCGATTAGTTGTAGCTTCAGACGTAGGAGGGCATCAAGAATTGATTAAACCCCTGTATAATGGTTTTCTATTTAAAGCAAATGATGCTGATGAATTGGCAGCGACAATAATTAATATTTTAAATCAGCCTCATGATTGGCAAGACTTAAGAGCAGCAGCGCGAAAATTTGTTGAACAAGAAAGGAATTGGACGAAGAGTGTTAGTTTTTATAAAGATGTATATACGCAATTAATAGATGATTCTTAGACTAAGAGAAAAAATATGAAGGTAACGGTTTTTGGTACTGGTTATGTAGGGCTTGTAACAGGTGTTTGTTTGGCAGAAGTGGGTAATGATGTGCTATGCATTGATGTTGACCAGTACAAGATTAATAATCTACTAAAAGGTATAATTCCAATATATGAACCGGGCTTGGAGGATCTGGTTATTGCTAACCAGCAAGCTGGCCGTCTAAAATTTACCACCGATATTAAAGAAGCTGTTAATCATGGTGTTTTCCAATTTATTGCGGTGGGTACACCTCCCGATGAAGATGGCGCAGCTGATTTACAATATGTTTTAGCAGTTGCCAAATCGATTGCTGAAAACATACATGATTATCGAATTATTGTTGATAAATCGACAGTGCCCGTAGGGACAGCTGATAAAGTGAAAGAAGTTGTTCTGCAGGAGCAGAAAAAGCGTGGCGTAACGATAGATTTTGATGTTGTATCCAATCCAGAGTTTTTAAAGGAAGGTGCGGCGATCAATGATTTCATGAAGCCGGATCGAATAATTGTCGGAACCGATAACCCAAGAACAGCAGAACTATTAAAAGCCCTGTATGCGCCATTTAATCGGAGTCATGAGCGTATTATAACAATGGATGTGCGTTCTGCAGAACTTACAAAATACGCAGCTAATGCTATGTTGGCAACTAAAATTAGTTTCATGAACGAATTATCTAATTTAGCCGAATTGTTGGGTGCTGATATCGAACACGTTAGAAATGGTATAGGCTCTGATTCCCGTATTGGTTATTCTTTCATATATCCTGGCTGTGGTTATGGTGGTTCATGTTTTCCTAAAGATGTTAAGGCCTTAGAAAGAACAGCAACGCAAGTAGGCTACAAAGCAGAGCTTCTTACTGCGGTTGAAAATGTAAATAATCGCCAGAAACAAGTATTATTTACTAAGATTTGCCAACATTATCATAATGATTTGAGAGGAAAAACATTTGCATTATGGGGGCTGGCATTTAAGCCAAAAACTGATGATATGAGAGATGCGCCCAGTCGTATTATACTTGAGTCCTTGATTAAGGCAGGCGCAAATGTAAGAGCTTTTGATCCAGAAGCCATGACCGAAGCTAAACGTATTTATGGTGAAAAATCAGGGTTGATATTGGTTGACTCGGCTGAAGAGGCGTTACAAGGATCAAATGCTTTGATTGTAGTGACAGAGTGGAAAAATTTTTGGAGTCCTGATTTCGATTTACTTAAAACAACTTTAAAGGATGCTGTTATTTTTGATGGTAGAAATTTGTATCAACCGGAATTGATTAAGCAACATGGTATTACTTATTATGGAATTGGTAGGGGAGCAAAAAATATAGTGAGCTAAATTTAACATTTACGTTAAATCTCTATTTATATGCTAATCTATGCGTCATTTTTAGGTGAGGGGAAAAAATGCAAGCTACAGTCAAATGGATCGATGGCGTTATGTTTGTTGGTGAAACAGGTAGTGGTCATGCGGTTGTTATGGATGGCCCGGTTGATCATGGTGGACGTAATATAGGCATGAGGCCAATGGAAATGATTCTGTTAGGTCTTGGCGGTTGTTCATCCTTTGATGTCGTGCAGATTTTACAGAAAGGTAGAAATGATGTTGTTAAATGTGTTGCTGAAATATCAGCCGAACGGGTTGACGCAGTCCCAAGCGTATTTAGCAAAATCCACTTACACTTTGTTGTTAGTGGTAAAAATTTAAAAACTTCAGCCGTTGAACGAGCTGTAAACTTGTCGGCAGAAAAATATTGTTCTGCTTCGATAATGTTAGGTAAGGCGGGTGTAGAGATGACCCATGATTTTGAAGTTATAGAGGTTTAACAGATTTGAATAAGTTGCAATTACATGGCTTTAACAATTTGACAAAGTCACTTAGTTTTAATATCTATGATATTTGTTACGCACCTGCTGAACAACAGCAGGCTTACATTGAATATATTGATGAAGCTTATAATGCTAAAAAATTGACGCAAATTCTTAGAGATGTCGCCGAAATTATTGGTGCACAGATATTAAATATTGCACATCAGGATTATGATCCTCAGGGTGCAAGCGTAACTATGTTGATTTCGGAAGGTGATGATGTTCCACCACCAAGCATGAATAGCCAAACCCCAGGGCCCTTACCTGAAACCGTTTTGGCTCATCTCGACAAAAGTCATATAACGGTTCATACCTATCCTGAGAGTCATCCAGATAGTGGCATCAGTACGTTTCGTGCAGATATTGATGTTTCAACCTGTGGTCGTATTTCGCCCTTGAAAGCGCTTAACTATTTGATTCATAGTTTTGAGTCAGATGTGGTAACTATGGATTACAAAGTACGTGGTTTTACTCGTGATATATCGGGTAAAAAACATTATATCGATCATAATATTACATCGATTCAAAATTACATTGCTAAAGATACACAAGAAAGTTATCAGATGATAGATGTGAATGTTTATCAAGAAAACATATTTCATACAAAAATGATGCTTAAGGAAACGGAGCTTGAAAACTATCTTTTTGAAAAAGAAAGTAATTTAACTGATTCACAAAAAGAAGAAATAGAAAAAAAATTACGCAGGGAAGTTACTGAGATCTTTTATGGACATAACTATAGGCGTAAAAAACTAAAAGTCGCTGATTAACATTAAGTTAATTTACTTGTAGGTTCTTATTTATCAGAATTTATAAGTGATTCCATCGATAGCGCCGTAATTATTGATTTATATTCATTAAATTTTGGGCGATATAAATACATGCCTAATGTGGATAAGCCTAAAAATATATATAACGTATTAACAGTATCCCCCCAAATAAACATCAGTAAGCCATATACGCCTAAGCTTTCAATGAGTAACATAGAAACCATAGTCGTGAAAAAATAACGTTTTTTGGCTTCTATTTTTGCATCATTGCCTAAAAAAGGCATGGTTTGATTGAGTTTTAACTGAATGTGTCGGATTAAATTTGTTAGCGGAAAAGTTATAATGGCTAAAACGTATAAGAGAGATCTTATTATTATGCGTTCTGCTTCAGGCATCGGTTTTTGTAACTCATCTCCATATAATAAACACGCAATAAGGTAAGCGCCCAGCATAAGTAACATGGTAGCTTGAAATAACCATGATGAAATAAGATCAGATTTAAATGGTTCAGGAGTCGTTTGACCGAACATGGTGTTTCCGATAGTTGTTGTTAAAACCCTATGATATCAAATTCATTAAACTAAGTTTGCATAAGGGTATTCAAGACTTCTTTAGTTCCCTTAAATACTCGTGTCGTTTTAAAAGATGTATTCTCATTGTTTGAAAAAGACTGTGCTTACAATGCGGTTTGAAATATTTTATTTAGGAAAAATATATGGTTATTTTAGGGGTTGATATCGGCGGATCTGGGATTAAAGGTGCTATCGTTGATACTATAACAGGACTTGTAGTTAGTGAGAGATATCGTATTGTAACGCCACAACCTGCAACACCTGAAGCAATCGCAGCATGCCTTGCTCAGTTGGTTCTTCACTTTAAATGGAAAGGGCCAGTCGGCTGTGGTTTTCCTGCCGCTATTCAGCACGGTGTCGCGCGCACTGCTTCCAATGTAACATCTTCATTTATTGGCACTTCCCTTGATCAATTATTTTCGGATGCCACAAATTGTCCTTGTTTTTGTATTAATGATGCTGATGCGGCTGGTTTGGCAGAAGTTCGCTTTGGAGATAGTGTAGGTCAAAAAGGTATAGTTTTGTTAATCACTATTGGTACGGGTTTGGGAACTGCTATTTTTACAGATGGACATTTAGTAGCTAACACTGAATTAGGACATTTGTTTTTGAAGAGAGGCAAAGTCGCAGAGCATTATGCATCAGATGCGGTCAGAAAAGCCAAAGGGTTGAGTTGGAAACGTTGGGGCAAGCGTTTCAATCATTATTTGATTCTAATGGAAAAATTGTTTTGGCCAGATGTGATTATATTAGGTGGAGGAGCCAGCAAACATTTCGATAAATATAGAGCTCAAATAACAGTAGAAACGCCAGTGAAACCGGCTGCTTTTCTTAATCAGGCCGGTATTGTTGGAGCAGCGCTATTTGCCCAATCAAAAATAATTCACGACGAAAACTAATTAATCTGCCTAGACAATATCTGATGATTATTTTAGTGGACACTATGATTTACTTATAGACTAAGGTTTAATTGATATGAAGCAAAAAACTAAAATATGTTGGGGTATATTAGGTGCTGCTCGTGTTAACGAGCGGTTGTTGCCAGCCATTGTTGAAGCTGAAAATGCGAGTCTGATTGCCATAGCAAGTCGACGTCCAGGTGCTGCAGAGCAAATATTGCAACAGTATGCACCTGCTCAAAAGAATGTAAGTACATATGATCGGTTTGAAGATCTATTGGATAATTCTGATATAGATGTTGTCTATGTGCCTCTTGCTAACCATGAGCATGCTGAATGGGTGTTGCGAGCTATCAAAAAAGGCAAGCATGTCCTTTGTGAAAAACCATTGGCACTTACCGTGGCTGATATACAGGCTATTAAAAGTGCAGCATCAGAGCATAATGTGACAGTTATGGAAGGTTTTATGTATCGATTCCACCCGCAACATAAGCGCGTTCAGGAGTTGATTCTCTCCGATGTTATTGGTGAGGTGATGTCAATTCGTGCCAGTTACTCTTTCATGATGCGACCAGCAAGAATGTATCGGTTAGCCGAGAGTGTTGAACGAGGCGGAGGTGCTATGTGGGATATAGGATGCTATGCCATTCATTCTGTCAGACAATTTTTTGATACTAATCCGGTTGCAGTTACTGCAATGTCACATTATGTAAAAAGTGGTGCAGATATTGCTTCTAGCGGTGTTATTGATTTTGGCTCAGGTAAATTTGCTCATTTTGATTTTAGCTTTGAGCGCGCAAGACGTTGTGAGTATGAAATTATTGGAACTAAAGGTGGTATTAAATGCCATGTCGTATGGCAACTGCAATGCGATGTTCCTGTTATTTCATGGTGGAATGAATCAGGTTTGCAATGTGAAGAAAGATTACCTGCTACTAATCATTTTAGGCTTGAAATTGAGAGCTTTAGTAACTGTATCCTAAGTGGAGAGCAACCCTTGCTGTCTTTGGATGATGCATTAGAAAACTGTAAGCTAATCGTCGCTGCTCTGCAATCAGGAGCTAATGGACATGTCATTCAACTGGACAATAATTAATTAAATAAAGTAAAAATAAAGACAAACAAGTCGGGCAAATGCTATAAAATGATTGGCTGTAAATTAATAGCTGATTAGTTAGTCCACTATAGAAAATAATGACTTAAGTTATGCGATGCCCATTTTGCGCCACACAAGATACCCGAGTACTTGATTCCAGATTAATCAATGAGGGTGATCAAGTTCGTCGTCGTCGTGAATGTAATGCCTGTAAGGAGCGTTTTACTACCTTTGAGATGGTTGAATTAACTCTGCCACGAATTATTAAGCGTGATGATAATCGTGAACCCTTCGAAGAGCGTAAGCTTCGTTCAGGTATGTTAAAAGCCTTGGAAAAAAGACCTGTAGGTAGTGACGCTATCGAAGCATCAATTACTCGTATTAAAAAAGCGTTGATGGCGACGGGGGAGAGAGAAGTGCCGGTAGAGGAGTTGGGGGAACAAGTTATGAAAGAATTAAAATCACTTGATCACGTTGCTTTTGTCCGTTTTGCCTCTGTATATCGTAGCTTTCAAGATGTTAGTGAATTTACAGATATGATTGAAAATCTAAAATAATATAATGTCTTGTCAACAAGATGAACGCTATATGGCCAGAGCTATACAATTAGCCAAAATTGGTCGTTATACAACGGACCCTAATCCAAGGGTGGGATGTGTTTTAGTCAGAGATGGTGTCATTATTAGTGAAGGCTGGCATGTTAAAGCTGGCTTTGGGCACGCTGAAACTGTAGCATTGGAGAATATTTCTGATGCACAGGGTACAACAGCTTATGTTACTTTAGAGCCTTGTAGTCATCATGGTAAAACACCGCCCTGTTGTGATGCTCTGATAAAAGCAGGTGTAGTTCGAGTAGTTGTTGCAATGCAAGATCCCAATCCATTGGTATCTGGACGAGGTCTCGAAAAGCTCAAAAGTTCTGGGATAGAAGTCTGTTGTGGTGTACTGCAAGCAGATGCTCGCTCTTTGAATCGCGGTTTTATCAAAAGAATGACTCATCAGCGTCCATTCGTTCGCAGTAAATTGGCGATGAGTTTGGATGGAAGAACTGCTATGGCATCTGGTGAGAGTCAATGGATAACATGTGCCCAGGCTAGGGCTGATGTTCATCAACTAAGGGCTGAAAGTAGTGCTATTTTAACGGGCATTAATACGGTATTGGCTGACGACCCTTTATTAAATGCTAGAGTAGATTGGCCTATTCAACAGCCGATTAGAGTTATACTTGATTCTAATTTAAGGATGCCGCTAACTGCAAAAATGACAAAGCTGGAAGGTCGTAGTCTTATACTTACTGTTTCAACAGATGAACAAAAACATCAGGCATTAAAATCAGTTGGTTTTGAAGTCTATAATTTACCAGCTAAAAATACTAACTTGAATTTGCATGCTGTTATGGAATTTCTTCATCAACAACAAATTAATGAGGTTTTAGTTGAAGCAGGTTCGGTTCTCAATGGTGCTTTATTAATGGAAGATTTAGTTGATGAGTGGCTGATATATATGGCTCCTTGTGTTTTGGGTGATCAGGCGCGAGGATTATTTTCCTTGCCAGGTTTAAAAGTCATGAAGGATAAAAAAGATTTAACATTGCGAGATGTTCGTCAATTTGGACCAGATTTAAAGCTTACGTTGTCTTAGTTAGCTATTCAGACTTAATTCATAAAAGGTAATCCATGTTTACAGGTATTATTTTAGCTATTGGTAAAATTGCAGCAATTGAGCACAGGTCAGGGGACTGTCGTTTAAAAATAGATACAGCTAATCTGCCATTAAGCGATGTAGTCCTTGGGGATAGTATTGCTGTTAATGGTGTTTGTTTAACTGCTGTTGAATTGGGTGAGCATTTTTTTTATGCCGACGTTTCTAATGAAACTTTATCCAGAACTATTTTAAATAGTTCAGTTGTAGGTACCTCTGTCAATTTGGAGTTGGCTTTAACGCCTGCAACACGTATGGGTGGACATATTGTCAGTGGGCATGTGGATGGTATTGGTGTTATTACTGAAAAAAAAGCAGATGGGCGATCATATCGGTTTATAGTGAAAGCGCCTGATGATTTGGCTAAGTACATTGCTGAAAAAGGTTCCATTTGCATTAATGGCATTAGCTTGACAATTAATGAAGTTAAAGGGGCTTCGTTTAGTGTTAATATTGTGCCTTATACTCTGAAAGATACTACGTTAGGAGAAGCCTTAGTTGGCACTAAAGTTAACTTGGAAGTAGATTTGCTGGCGCGCTATATGGAGCGTTTAATACAAGGCGACTCAGCGGCTTGTGTTCAAGATGGTATTACAGAAGACTTATTGCACAAGAGCGGATTTTTTGGCTAATGAACACAATTGAAGAAATTATAGAAGATTTAAAACAAGGAAAAATGGTTATTATCATGGATGATGAAGATCGTGAAAATGAAGGTGATTTGGTAATGGCTGCAGCCTTTGCGCGCCCGGAAGATATTAACTTTATGGCTCGTTACGGACGTGGTTTAATTTGTTTAACATTAACCAGTGAACGTTGTCAGCAATTACGATTGCCACTGATGGTAAATGAGAATAAAACGGCACATTCAACTAATTTTACGGTTTCTATAGAAGCAGCGAAAGGTGTTACTACTGGTATTTCCGCAGCTGATAGGGCGCGAACTATCCAATGTGCTGTTGCAATGGACGCAAAAGCCGATGATTTAGTTCAGCCCGGCCATATTTTTCCCCTTATGGCTAAGTCTGGTGGTGTTTTGAGACGTGCCGGACATACTGAGGCTGGTTGTGATCTTGCAAAATTAGCGGGAGTTGATCCTTCTGCTGTTATTGTTGAAATCCTTAATGAAGACGGTAGCATGGCAAGACGCCCTGATTTAGAAGTGTTTGCTCAAGTTCATGGTCTCAAGATTGGTACTATTGCTGATTTGATTCACTATCGAATTCAACACGAAAACACTCTAGAACGAATTAGTGAATGTGCGTTTCCTACAGAGTTTGGTAATTTCCGACTTTATGCCTATCAGGATACAAATGACAATAACCTACATCTTGCCTTGGTGATGGGTAAAGTATCTGGCGATGAACCGATCTTAGTTCGCGTACATGCTCGTAATTTGTTGGATGATGTATTTTCTTCAAAGCGAAATGAAGGTAGTGTTTCAATACGAACCGCTATGCAAAAAATCTCTGAGGAAGGTCGTGGCGTTTTAGTCGTTATTCGGCAGAGTCAAGACAATAAGTCACTAGTCGAGTTAATACATCGATATCAGCTTGAGGATAATGGAATAATGCCTTCAGTTAATTTATTAGAAGCCAATGATTGGCGCATGACTGGTACAGGGGCAAGAATTTTGGCCGACTTAGGAGTACATAAGTTAAAAGTTTTAGGTACACATAAAAAATATGTTGGTTTATCTGGATTCGATCTAGAAGTATCTGAGCATGTTGGTTTAGGAGTGCATTAGCTTTTTTAATTTAATGTGATTTAATTCATATTTTGGTGGGTTAATTGACATAACTTTTGCATTGTTTTAGAAATTTTTAATTTTAGTAGAGAATAGTATGTCAGCTATAAAAACGTTTGAAGGTAATTTATTGGTACAGGGTGCTAATTTTTGTATTGTTGTATCTCGTTTCAACAGTTTTATTGTTGACCAATTGGAATCTGGTGCTATTGATACATTAGTGCGTCATGGTGCAAATCGTGACAATATTAATATTGTTAGAGCCCCAGGTGCATTTGAATTGCCTATGGTCGTTCAACGAATAGCTGCAACAAATAAGTTTGATGCCATCATAGCATTAGGTGCTGTAATACGCGGTGGTACACCACATTTCGAATATGTAGCAGGTGAATGTGTAAAAGGTTTGGCCAGCGTGTCGTTACAATATAATGTTCCTGTCAGCTTTGGTGTATTGACGGTAGATTCAATTGAGCAAGCCATTGAGCGTGCAGGTACAAAAGCAGGGAATAAGGGTGCGGAAGCAGCCATGTCTGCTATCGAAATGGTCAATCTTTTTAGTAATCTGGATGCCGAATGAGTCAAGCACGAACTAATGCCCGTAAAGCAGCTGTCCAGGCGTTATATCAGTGGCAAATGACAGGTCAAAGTATTGTTGAAATCGAGCGTCAATTTTTGGAAGAAGAACGGCTTAAAGATGCACAAAAGAGTTATTTTACTGAACTTTTTCATGGCGTTCCAAGAAATGTGGACGTTATAGATAAAATTTTAAGTGAATTTGTCGATCGTCCAGTAGATATGATAGATCCTGTGGAACGGGCTATTTTAAGAATAGGTGTCTATGAAATGGTCAATCGTTTGGATATGCCCTATCGTGTTATTTTGAATGAAAGTATTAATCTCGCCAAATATTTTGGTGCCGATGGTAGTCATAAATATGTAAATGGGATATTAGATAAAGTCGCTCAGAACAAACGGACGATTGAAATTAATGGTAAATCACAACCCAGAGTTAAGGCTCAGAGTGAAAGTTAGAAATATCCGAGCTATAAACTAACGCTTATGCCGTTATCCGAATTTTCGCTTATTACCCGTTTCTTTAGACAGAAAAAAGTAAATAATCCATTTACACAATTGGGTATTGGAGATGATTGTGCATTATTGTCTATTCCTGAAGGTTATTCGCTGGCAGTAACCACAGATACCATGGTTGAGAATGTTCACTTTTTTGCGGACGCTGACCCTGAGCAGTTAGGGCATAAATTATTGGCAGTCAATTTAAGTGATTTAGCCAGTATGGGGGCTAAACCCGTATCAGTAATGTTGGCGTTAACATTGCCCCATATTGATAAAAATTGGCTATCAGCTTTTTCAAAAGGTTTTTTAGCTTTGGCAGAGCAATATTCAGTTGATTTGATTGGCGGTGATACCACATCTGGCCCTTTAACATTAACTGTTCAAGCCATGGGGTTAGTTCCAAAAAATAAAGCTCTTTTGCGTTCTGCTGCTAAACCAGGAGATTTTATATATGTTACGGGCTTTTTGGGTGATGCAGGGCTAGGATTAAAAATTAAACAGGGCTATCCTTGTAAAAAACCCCACCTTGCTCTTGAAAGATTTAACAAACCAAATCCACAAGTGGCAGCAGGTATGGAATTAATTGAAGTTGCAGCTGCCTGTATAGATATTTCTGATGGTTTGGCTTCTGATTTAGGTCATATTTTAGAGCAAAGTAGTGTCGGCGCATGTCTTGATTGGGATGCATTACCGTTGTCTGGTTCGGTAGTTGACTACATTAATGAAACTGGCGATTGGACGATGCCCCTTACTGCTGGTGATGATTATGAGTTATGTTTTACTATCAGTGAGGATAAAGCGTTAACGTTAACCGGAAGTTACACAAAAATTGGTGTCATTGAAGAATCTCTTGGGCTTCGATTATCTAAAGCCGGCATTATTCAACCATTTTCAAACAGAGGTTATGAGCATTTTTCTTAATAGCGAGTACGGCAGAAATAGATTAACGCCCAAGCAGATTTTATTTGACCCCGTTTTGTTTCTGGCATTCGGCTTCGGTTCAGGGTTGGTAAAAAAGGCTCCTGGTACAATGGGTACTGTAGCGGCAATTCCTGTTTATTGGTTGTTTGCACAAACAAATAACTTGTTTTATGGACTGCTCACAATATTTGTGATTGTGATTGGTATTTGGATCTGCGGTAATGCAGCAGATAAATTAGGTGAGCATGATTTTGGTGGCATCGTTTGGGATGAAATTGCAGGTTATTTGATTACAATGTGGTTAGTGCTACCCACTTTGCAAAGTATGATAATAGGATTTATATTATTTAGGTTTTTCGATATTTTAAAACCTTGGCCGATTAGATGGTTGGATCAGTATGTTCAAGGTGGTTTTGGTATCATGATTGATGATGTGTTGGCAGGCATTTTTGCTGGGACATTCTTACTACTAGCGGTTAACTATGGTTGGATTAGTTAATTTAGCATTAAATGAGCTGCGAAATTTATTAGATAATGATTGTTAGATAGCTCCTGAACTTAAAACTATTTACCCCAACACTCATTAACTTTTGTAATTGTTGTTTGTACATTATTTGAAATGGTTTTTCCGCTCTGGTTAATAGCAAATGAACCACAGCTAGGATCTACAAATGGCGCTTTCGGAGTAGCAGTTATTAAGTAAGTAGTTGGGGTAACAGATAGACTAATTGTGTAGTAGTTATCAGGTGAAATGTCTCTGATATTAATACCATCAGTAATTAATCCGTAGCTAAAATGGTTAGCTCGCCACTTTTCCTCAGCTAACTGAGCTTGTAATAATGCAAATTTAGCATCAGCACGCTTTGATCGAAGCACATATTCAGTGTAAGAAGGGTAAGAAATAGTTGTTAAAACTCCTATGATGGTTATTACAATTAATAATTCAATTAAAGAAAAGCCAAAAAATTTTTGAATAGTAACCATGGTCTAAAAAACATATAATTAATTCTTAAACTATAGTTTGATTTAGGCTACATTAAAAATAAATTTTTAATATTTCCCACTTTTTTAGTGGCTTAATAAGTAGGGGATGACAAAATAGATTAGCTTAAAAGATCAATAAATTTCGCTATTTCATTAGGTTCAGTTGCAAAGCTGGTTACCAAGCGAATCAAAGTTTCATTTGGACATAATAATCCCAGCTTCGAACGGGGTAGATTCCAGGTATAAAAAGTGGCTCCCTTTTTTTGTAGGGTTTCAGCGTATTTTTTATCTAAAATACAAAATACCTCATTGGTTTCAGTGCGCCATGCTAATCGAGCATTTTTTGAATTAGAGATACTGTTTTGAAGGTTCATAGCCATCTTATTGGAATGTTCTGCCATGTCAAGCCAGAGATTATCTTGCAAATAAGCATCGAATTGAGCTGCTATAAATCGGCTTTTAGATAACAATTGTGCGGCACGTTTTCGAATAAAGGGTAGGTCCTTTGACATGTTTGGATTCATAAAAATCAGAGCTTCAGCACACCAGCAACCGTTTTTTGTTGCACCGAAAGAGATAATATCTACACCCTTTTTCCAAGTTATTTCTGCTGGGGATTGGTTTAATGCTGCTACTGCATTTGCAAAACGGGCACCATCCATATGTAGAGGTAAGTGGTGTTTTTTTGCAATGTGTGAAATTGCATTTATTTCACTAGGTTGATATAGCGTACCAATTTCAGTAGCTTGAGTTATTGAAATTGCCATAGGTTGTCCCGCGTGAACAAAGCCAGGCGGAAAACGTTCGATCTCATCGTTTAGGTGCTGAGGATCAATTTTACCATTTTCACCATCTACAGGTGCTAGCCGAGCTCCGTGTGTAAAGAATTCAGGTGCTCCACATTCGTCCTCTAGCATATGTGCTTCTCGATGACAAAAGGATACGCCTCCAGGGCGATTTACCGCGGCCAATGCAAGTGAATTAGCAGCAGTACCTGTGCTAACAAAATATACAGCTACTTCACGTTCAAATAGATCGTTAAAACGTTGCTCAATTTTATGATCAAATTCGCTTGTACCATAAGGTGCAGAAAATCCAGAAGAAATCTCTAGCAATCGTTGTGAAATTAGAGGGTGAGCACCACTCCAATTATCGGATGCAAAATTCATAGTGAGTACCTTTGTTACCAATAATGATTGTAATCAATTTATAATCATAAGAATTTACATTTTTAAAAATGAGTAGTAAGGTCAGTCTTATTTCAATTTTATGGATCTTTTGCGATAAAAATAATCGGTAAAAGCTTTTAAATTGCTTTTTTATTTTTTGCCTCAAAATTCGTAAAAATAGGTTAATTAGATCTAGCATTAATTAACAGAAAACACTTAAACGTTCATTAGTTATTTTATAAATCACGTATGAAATTATGAAAAAAAAGTCAGTTTATGCAATTATCCCATTGGTTTATATGAGCTTAGTATCATTTTCTGTGCAAGCTTCACCAAGTCTCTCGACTTTTTATAATGAGGTTATCACAAGAAAGCCTGTTGGAAAATTGGGGCAAATAATTAAACAAGAGCGTATATCAACCCCAATTGGTGGAGCAGAGTAAGCGTCCGGCGCGACCGTCTATCCCTAGCTTTAGTCCTGTGATTTAGCATCTACCGATGCACCAGGAAACGGCAACAATTCATCAATACGACTATTCGGCCAAGCCGGCAGTTTTTCTAAAGTATCTTTTAGCCAGGC
>CAIVQX010000210.1 GCA_903908165.1 uncultured Methylococcaceae bacterium
GTTCTATTAATCTCGGCGACTTTAACATCCAGCATCACCTGCTGGGCGCCGCCTACACTCATTAAATTTATAATTTGGGGTACACCACTGGCACTTGGGTCGACTCTTGGTTGGGCGGTATTGGTAGCAACATTAATATTACCACTGCCACCAGAACCACCAGTATTACCGCCACCAAGCGTAGCTGTAGAACCTAAAAAGCTGCCTGCCAATTGTATTGCATTTTGCATATTAGCCAAGGTAGTCACTTCACCACTGAGCACGATATTTTTTTGTGAGGACCTAACGCCAATACTTTCATTGGGTAATAACTCATGTAACTTGGTTTTTAAGGTAGCCAAATCATGGGTCACTTCTATATCCAAGACTTGAATAATTTTGCCTTTGGCGCCCCATAAATACAAGTTGGTTGTACCTAAGGATTTACCTCTTATCATTACTTGGTTCGGAGGCATAAAGGTACTCTCTGCGGCCTCCATATCCATTGGAAAATCTGCAATAGCAGGGTTGCCTTGAGAAATTTCTTCTATATTGCTGTGCAAGGTAATTAACTTTGATTTGTTTAATGCAACCTGTATCTTGGTCGTTTTTATGTCTGCACTACTCAATGCAGCAAAAGCATGGTCTACCCCATAGAGTATGAATACTAGAAAAACACAGGCTATTTTTTTATTTATTCCTTCATTCATGGTTAACTCATCCGGTGATAAAAAATGGTAATTGACGATTGCAGAATAATGATATTCTGCAGATTATTCCGTTACAGCGCTTTACCAGGGGATTATTTTTAAAGTACGTTTTTTAACTTGTCTTTTCTCAATGGGTAGCGGTTCTGCAACTTCAACCTGAGTGACTACAAACTCTGGATCATCAGGGTTTCTTAAGGTCAACTGTATGGTCCCCTCTTGCATGGCTTGAACGATAATCTCAGCCTGCTCAGGCTTTAACTCCAAAGTGACTGCTCTAACAATGGCTGGCTTGTCTTTTTCTTGCGAGACTTCCTGATCGACTGCCAATACCTTAATATTTTGCAATAATGTTTTGGTTATGGCTTGATTGGTAGTGGGCTCTTTTTTGGTTGATAAAATATCAACCTTGTTACCGGGCAAAATAAAACCCGCAACGCCCACTACATCATCTACACGGACTGAAATGGCTCGATAGTCTTTACTGATTAATCCGGAGAGCGTACTGCCGCCGACATGTTCGGACATTCTTTTTTCAGTGATTGGTTCATCGGGGTAAAAGTTGTTTTTGGTTACTTTCCCGACTACTTGTTCTTTTGTAGAAAAAGATCCTTGCGGTACTAAATTGGTAGGCCAGGCAATTGCTTTAATTTGAGCCTCTTCAAGTTTTACACCATAAGGTATTTCAACTGCCGCAACCAGCACAGACGTAGTTTTATCAGGGACTGCTCTGCCCTTTATCCAAAAATTTGCAACCCATGCTGCTAGCACGGCCAATAACAAGGCAATACTGAACATGATAATAAAGCGTCTGTTCATTTAGTTATCCTTAAAGCTATAAATTAATAAAGTAGGTATTCCAGGCAAGTACAATATTGTCTTTACTTAAATGCCCTTTATTATTATTGAATGCGGCCATATCCAAGCCGATGTCAATTAGATCACGTGGTTGACAGGGTAAAAAAGGTCGTTTTGTTTTTGTATAAGAATCAAAGACCCATTCCAGCACTCCTTCTTCAACAGTTATCTTGCGATCCGCGCAAATGTTTTTCCATATTTGCGCGAACTGCACTTTAAGAATAGTAGAAAATTGAATTTTGTAAGCCAAGCGTCTTAAAAAAGCTTCATCTGCCAATTCCAGTGGATGTAAATTGGTTGAAAAAACCAAGACAGTGTCAAACGGAACAGGAAAGTGTTGGCCGGTACCCAAGATAAGATAATCTAGGTGCGCCTCCATAGGGACAATCCATCGGTTTAACAATTCAATAGGTGGCATACGTTGGCGCCCCAAATCGTCAACAATATAAATGCCATTGTTAGCTTTCAGCTGGATAGGCGCTTGATTTAAGCGGGTGACCGGATCATAACGTAGCTCTAACCGATCCATGGTTAACTCGCCACCACTGATGGCTACCGGACGTTCACATAAAATTAAGCGTTGATCGGTACGTGCTTCAAATTGAAAACTAGTTTTTTCGCTGGCTTTATAAACAGGGGTATGAATTAACGGGTCAAAGAACTGAATAATCTCCCTACCGACTGCAATCGCATAAGGCAGATGAATAGGCTCACCTAGGCAATGCGCCAGCCGCTTACAAATAAAGGTTTTACCGCTACCTGCTGGACCGTATACCATAATAGCCCGACCAGAATGTAAGGCAGGGCCTAATTGATCATAAAAATGTTCTTCAAGAACAATATCAGCAAAAGCGGCTTTTAAATCAGCTTTGCTTATCGAGTTGTTAAACACTGACTGGGCTTCAACCAATTGCCGGTAATGCTCAATAGTAATCGGCGCGCGACCGATGTAGCCACTGCGTAAATAAGCTTTTTGTGCCTCGGCACGACCACTGTCCGTTAACTGATAACGTACGCCGGTACTATTTTCTTTGGCCGCTAACACTTCAATACGCGAGTCATTTCGCAGAAGCTCCAAAATGCCCTGCATTAGATTACCTGTTAAAGCCATTCGATCAGTCAACTGGTGTAAATCTAGGGCACCGCTGTCATAAAAATGTTTTAAGGTTAAGTCCAGTAATAATTCCAGATCAAGATTACTTTCTTCACGCGTACGAGGTTGTTTAATCAGTGTTAAAAGTGGCATAAATAATTTATAAATTCTGATTTGCAAAGTGCTGGATAGATAACGTAACCGGTTGCCAACAAAATGGCAGGTGCCAAAGGTAATCGTTGTCCTGCAGCTTCTGAACTATGTGGCTTTTGATAAGATATAATTCCAGCAAATAATCCATAAAAAAATGCTTTATATCTGACTAACAGCTTAGTTAAATCGCCTTTTAGGATTATAAAAAGTAACGACATGACAAATATGATCAAATAGCTGTATAAAACTACGTTCAAGATTTTGTCAAAACCGACTACACTGCCTATAGCTGCCATCAATTTGACATCACCAGCGCCCATGCCGGCAAAACTATAGCTGGGTAACATTATGATCAAGCCCACGCTAAATCCAATAATACTTCCCCATAACCCTATCCCTTCAAATGTTAATGAATTGAAGCACAAGCCTATAATGATAATTGTCAGTACAATTGGATTGGGAATTTTTTTTGTTGACGTGTCAATAACGGCTGACATTAGTAATAGTAATAGCAAAGAAAAAAAGGCTATAACTATAAAGCTAGATTGGGAAGCTTTGTCCATTTAGACAGTTCAAGTAGGAGAATTACTGAGTTATAGAAGAACAGAAAAGTATTTTCATTGTGACTACCGTTTAAAACTGAACATCAATTATCCATTTGGGTATTAAATGCCGTCCTTGGCTAGATAATTAATACTGAATTTCTTCAATCAACTTTCCATTTTATTAACCTGATATTGCAGTTGTTATTTTGTTGCCAAGAGTATTTATCGCTGTAGCTATTGTTCCGGTAGGCGAATAAACAGCTGCACCTATGATTACTAAAAGACCAACGATAACAGCCCATTCAGCGGTTTCAGCACCTTGTTCATTTGCTAAAAATACTTTTATTTTGTTTATACTATTTTTCATAGTTTCCTCGAGTTTGATTTATATTAAAAAGTTAACACTTGAAGCAAACTGAATAAGATTGTTACCTGTGTCTAATAAAATATAGACGATTTGAGGAATAAATATAGGTAGCGGTAAATGCATGTAAATATAATTAATCTCTTTTTTGCTTGCTATAGCGCATACAAATACTTGATATATAATATAAAAATTAAATTTTATGAGTCATTGGTAAAAGAATGCTTGAAAATATGATCTATTAAGAAGGGAACCAGTTACTAAAGGGTTGTGAGGCCATCAAGTAATTTTATTTCTATTATGTAATATGTTAGTTATAAAGATGACTTATCAAGGTTTTGATCTTCAAGTATTTCTAGGCGCATTAAATTATCATTAGCTTTTTTATAAAACGTAGGTGCTGTTTTTATCGCCTCTTGCAAATAATGATTCGCCTCTGGATAATCCCCATTCATCATGGCTATGTACCCAATATTATTATTGGCTTCTGCGACTGAAGAGACACTGGTAAAGGCACTATAGGCCTGTTCATAATTGCTGGAGCGTGCCTCTAGCAAGGCGTAGTTATACAGTGCTTTTTTAAACCTCGGATTAATTTGCAGTGCCCTATCATAATAAGAGGCAGCCTCGGTGAGTTTGTTAGCTGAATACAAGGCAAAGCCAATATTATTTAGCAATTCAGGTGAATTAGGTAAAAGCTTGTCGGCTTGTCTGAAAAAACCTTCGGCCTTTTGAGGATTGCTTTGTAGATTGGCTAAAATTCCCAGGCCGTTATAGGCACGCCAGCCCGGTTGTTTAGCTACGACTGACAGGAGTTTTTTTTCTGCTTCAGCATGCTTTCCCTGTTTGATCTGTAATAAACCATACTGCTCCATTATTTGTACATCATTGGGTTGTAGCTTTAGCATTAAATTTAAACTGACTTCTTGCAGTTCATATTTGTTAAGCTCACCGTATAAGTTAGCCATTTTTTGCAATACCTGGACATTAGATGGTTCTAAATCATAGGCTTTTATATAGTAAAGTTGCGCCAAATCCGGCTTGCTCTCCTGTATCGCTTTTTCAGCTTTTATTACAGCATCTTCTATTGAACTCACCTTAAGTCCCGTGCTTTGTAAGAGCTCTTCAGTATTCTGTTGGGTGCTGTTAAGTTCGGCTTCTTTAAGGTTTGTCGGAGAACAAGCCATTAGTAAAAATTGGCTTAAAATAATTACTAACATGAAGTTTATTAGTTTTTTTGATTTCATATTCATTCAGTTATGTGTCCAACAATGAAATATACGTTGTTTAGGTAAAAATGGTTAAGTAGATGTATTGATTAAGATGGAAATAAATTTAACCAATTTTTTTAGATACTTTTAAAAACAATAATCATAGGCGCTAATACGACAATTAAAAAGGCTGGTAATAAGCACATTGACAAAGGAAATATAAGCTTAAGACCAATCTTTGCCGCGGTTTCTTCTGCAGCTTGTGTTCTTTTATCCCTTAATTCTTCAGAAAAAATTCTTAATGTTTCTGCAACACTGGTTCCAAAACGCATGCTCTGTGATATTGTTGATACTAAACCTCTAATATCTTCAACACCGGTTCTCTCAACTAATCTTTGCAAAGCGTTATGGCGTTCAATACCCGCCCGAGTTTCGGCAATAACAATATTCAGTTCATCAGCCAATTGAGGATGACTTATCATTATTTCCATCGTTACTTTTTGTATGGCTGCATCCAAACTTAAGCCAGCTTCAGAACAAATTACAATCATATCAAGGGCATCGGGAAATGATCTTTTAATTACCTTTTGTCGTTTAATTATCAACCTGTCCAATACAAAACTCGGCAATAAAAAACCTAAAATTAAGGTAATTAATATTCCATTAACAAAATCATGACCCTTTAGGCCTGGAATCAACCCAATGATTATTAGAGTTAAAAATGGCAATAAAATCATAAGTAGCATTCTTAATGCATAATAGTGCAATAAACTGTTTCTTCCATGAAATCCTGCGTAATGAAGACGTTTCGTCGTTCTTTGTAATAAAGCCTTACTGGCAGGTACAAAAATATTATTGTGTTTGCGTAGTTTTTCAGAAAAAGTATCTGACTCAAATGAAGATAGTGCGTCAACACCTGTTTCACGTTTAAAACGTGAGCGTACCGGATCAAAAAATTTATCTAATAGTGACATAAATGCAAAAGCCAACATAAAAATTGCAGTAAACACTATTGCGATAAGCGCAAATTCTTTATCCTTTTGATCTTGCACTAGTCGAGTTAACAATTGCATCAAAAAATCCACTAGATATACCTCATGCATCAATATTAATAATAAGACGTATCCAGAAAGTAGCAGTTAATTCCAATCCCAAAAAAATATATAAAAATGTCATTCTGTCTGGAGACTTATAAATTGGATTGAAATATTCAGGATTTAAAAGATTAACGGCCAGAAATAAAACCAAGGGTAACAATAGCAAAACCCAAGCAGACATTACTCCTTCCGCTGATAATGTTTTGATACGTCGTTGAAGCTTAAAACGACTACTTAAAACCGCACTTATTTTTAATAGCACCTCTGAAAGATTACCACCCGTTTCTTTCTGAATAATAATCGCAGTGCTCATGGCAATTAAACTGATACTGGGGACGCGTTCTATCATTAAGGCAAAGGCGACTTCGACATCACGGCCGTAATTAATTTCTTCATAGGTCATGGCAAACTCTTGACTGATGGGTGCACTCATTTCGGTAGATACGATTTTCATGCATTCAGAAAAAGAATATCCAGTTTTTAAAGCTCTGGACATCATTTGCAAGGCTTCAGGTAATTGTTCTTCAAACTTATCTAGGCGCTTGGTTTTTTGCTTTCGTAACCATAGGATAGGCAAGGCCGCTGCCACAAAAAGAGTGCCTAAGACGATAAGCGTTTGATGAAAATATAACCATGCGACAAATCCCATGGCTATTGAAAAGAAAATGGACATTAAGGCAAAACGATAAGCCATCTGTTGCTTACCTGCCTGCTCCAGCAACATTTTTAATTTCGCCATGCCTGGTAAATATTCAAGACTGCGTTCAACTGGTCCCAAGCGGTTTAGATATTTTTCTTTTACAATGGAGGTGTTGGCATCGCCATGCGCAAGAATAATACTTTCCAAGCGCTGTTGTAATTTACGGCCATCTGCCCGACTCGTACCAAAGCTTGGCAAGACAATTATTTGTGAGGCCACCAAAACGGTTAAAAAAACTAAACCAACAAATAATTCAGCCATATCAGTGGTCATCTTTTTCTCCTTTTTTAATCAATATTATGGCTAAAAATAGCCAAATCTGTTTTAAGCCCTCGTTGTTTCATATTAGAAACACATTTGGGGATAATGCCTGTTGAACAATATTGACCCAGCACAACGCCTTTTTCATCCAGTCCGCGTCTTGCGAATTTAAAGATTTCAGATAAGGTAATGACTTCACCTTCCATTCCATCCACTTCCTGAATACTGATAACCCGTCGACTACCATCTTCCAAGCGACTTAACTGAATAATGATATGGATGGCAGAGGCAATTTGCGTTCTAATGGCCTTAGCAGGCATATCGAGTCCGGCCATAGACACCATATTTTCCAATCGTGATAAAGCATCTCTGGCATTATTAGCATGAACGGTTGTGAGTGAGCCTTCATGGCCAGTATTCATCGCTTGCAGCATGTCAAAAGCTTCACCGCTTCTGACTTCGCCAATGACTATACGATCCGGCCGCATTCTAAGGCTGTTGCGAACCAAATCACGGAGGGTAATTTCGCCTTTTCCTTCAATATTGGCAGGCCGAGTTTCTAAGCGTAATACATGGGGTAACTGTAACTGTAATTCTGCAGAATCTTCAAGGGTAATGACTCTTTCATTATTGGGAATAAAGTTAGAAATGGCATTTAACATGGTTGTTTTACCAGAGCCCGTTCCTCCTGAAATCAGTATGTTTAATTTGGTTTTCGTTGCTAGCTTAAGAAACTCGGCCATATAGTTAGTTAATGCGCCGCGGGTGACCAAATCATCAAGCGCCATTTTATCAACAGCAAAACGTCTGATGGATAAAGAAGGGCCATCTATTGCCAAAGGTGGGATAATGGCATTTACGCGAGAGCCATCCAAAAGTCTAGCGTCTACCATGGGCGATGACTCATCAATCCGTCGACCAATTCTGGAGACGATCCGATCGATGATTTTCATCAGATGATTGTTATCGTTAAATTTGACGGGTGTTAATTCCAGCTTGCCAAATCTTTCAACATATACTTTTCGGTAACCATTAACCAAAATGTCGCTGATTGTTGGGTCATAAAGGAGGGCTTCTAAAGGTCCTAGACCCAGGACATCATCTTCAATTTCTTTGATTATTTGATGACGAATCAGAGTATTTAAGGGTATGGATTCTTCATCAATTAATTTTTGAGCAACTACTCTAATTTGTTTTCTTGCTTCTTTTTCTTCAATGCCACTAATGAGTGATAAATCAAGAATATCAAGCAATTTGGAATGTATGCTTTCTTTGAAGGCCAATTCCAAAGAAGACAATACTTTTAAAGAGAGTGGGGCAAAATCTGGTTTCGATTTTTCAACATTATTATCCTGTTTTACTACATTTTCATCTTCGGCAATAACAGTTGAAGACAGTCCAAAACCTTGTATTCTTGTTTTTAATCCCATGAGAAATCTCGGTCAGTGTATCGCATTAACTTATGGCATTTTGTATTCATCAAGGTATAAATAATTAAGCGAAAATAAAGTGCTTTAGAGTAAAAATAGGGTTAATTGCCTGGGTGAGCTAGTTGATTATTTTTCATCATCGGGACGTGAATCATAATAAAAGTCACCGGTGGGTCTCACAAAAGTGAAAACACCCGGTCTGACTACAAGATAATCAGCTGTTTTTTGTATGGCATTATGTGGACGAATTGCCGTCATTAAGCCTGTTATAGGGCTGGTGCCAATAAAAAGTCCGGTGCCAACAAGTGTTGTAACAAGTCCTCCCAATCGTAACGGGATATCTAATACCGTATCAAGGCTGGGTGTTTCAACTGAGGCGATTTGTTTTCTATCATTTGTTGCAGAATTGTCCGAAAAACTTGAAACAGAAAATGTCAGCAATGACAGTGCAATTAAATGTCGAACAAACTTCATTACTATCTCCATTTTTTAACTATGATTTCTTAGGGGAACAAGCGGCACAACTTTCGTCAGCTGAAAAATGCTTAACTTCAATACTAGCAGGTTTTATTATTAATCCAACTTAAGAAACAAATTTTAAGGTGCAGATTTTTTTGTTTTAAGTACAAGTTAGTTCAATAAATACTGTTTAACTTGGCTCAAAATAATAGTCTTATCTTGATTTCGGCATTGAATGTGGTGAGCGAGCGACAGATATTAAAAATGGTCAATCAGCTAGAACCTTTTGGATCAAGCATGATATTTTTGATAATAAAGGTTTAAAGTGAAAATCTCGATTTATTGCTGGGTTAACTATATAGGTTAGCTTCGTAAGGTTTATCAGCAAAGCTTAATACATCAAGAAAAAATCTTAAAATACGTTGCTATTTATTAGCTTCTTCACTGATAGCCGCTACTTTAAAGAAAATATTTTTAATGACAACTACCATCATGCTAGTTAGCCATCGTTATTGTTTAATAAATGCGTTAACCGAGCTATTTCAGTAGTTGAATCTTCCAGATTTAGAAGTAATTGGGTTATTTTAGTTGTTGCATTTTCAATTTGCTGAGCCAATTCAAATTGATTATTTTTAATGTGTAGTATTTCCAATCTTAACTGGGCAATGGTTTTATTAGCCTCTTTAAGGTCAGATAGGATACCTTGATTATTTCGGGTTAATTCAAATATCAACGTATCTCTGAGGGGATTATCATTCATATGATCTTCTCACTTTACAAAGCGGGTTTATTTCAGGTTTTCTAAGTCTAGGCTAATTTGGAAGTAAAAATGCACGATTAAAGAGTAATTGTAAAAAAATTAGGTGCAGGTATGCTGCAATGAAGATAATCAGACATAAATTCTTGCCCCATAAAGTAACTAGGGGTGAACTCACTTGAAAAGCTGGGGCTATCCGTTACTATTAAGCTAGAAATATAAAAGGTTTCTGACAGCTAACATGACGTCATTTTCTCAGTTATGATGAAGATACTTCTCTGCTGGCATTATAAAATTAAGCGTATGGAAAAAAACAATGATAAAAGGTTCAATCGTTACCCGACTAAAATGTGCCTTGGTTATTATTGTTTTCATGTTAATACCGATAATTCCTATTACAGGCACAATCGGATTATTCATCTTAATATTTCGACCTATCTGGTTTAAAAAACTGATCGATAGAGTCTATGTCAATAAAAAAATGGTGAATGAAGAAGCAGGAATAGATTAAAGCTAATCAGAGTTATTGACGACTAACAGTATGCCGGATAAAACCTGATATTTTTAATTAGAATAGTTGAGCAGTTTTAAAGCTGAGAAACTAAAAAGGAAGAGTGATTGTTTATCGCTCTTCCTTTGTTTGTTTTTTTCCGATGACTTAATTAATGAAGTGATCGAATAGAGCGTTAGCCGAAACTGCCCATTGGTCCTGGATAGCTGACTTCTTGCAGCAATCCGGTATCAACGTCGTAGATAAAGCCTCGAACCGTTGAAGCGTCAGGGCCTTCAGTGGGTATCCAAGGATGACTCATAATTCTGGATATTGAACGTCTTACATCCCAGCTAAGACGTTCAATTTGTTGTTCATTGCATGGTGCGTCAAGTGCTTCAAGAGGACCGCGGAAGGCATGAAACTGAGTAGGTGTTGAAGCGCTATGGTGGCAGCTTGTAAATGCACGTCCTGTAGCACGACCAAGGAGCGACTCGGCTGCTGGGTCGCCTTCTAATCCAGCTTTAAGCAAGTCGTCGGTAAAAGCCAACATGCCACAACGAGTATGATGGATTAATATAATTTCATTGGTGTTAAGCAGATGGTGCGAGATAATTAAGCAACGAATTGCATCGTCAGTTACAACACCTCCTGCGTTACGAATGATGTGAGCATCTCCAGTTTGCAGGCCAAGTAAGTCTTCTACATCAATTCGGGCATCCATACAGGCAACAACCGCTACATTTTTAGCTGGATTGATTGGCTGTTCTCCGGGGTGAGATGAGTTATGCACCTGCTGACCGCTTGCATAGAGTTTATTATTTTCTAGATACTTATCAGTGTTCACATTAGCCATTATTTTTCCTTTAAATTAAATTAAAATAAATTGATCAATAATTACAAGCAGTTATTGATCTCGTAGCACTTTTTATCTGCAGGGTAAAACGGGCATCCAAACAGGTTGATATGTCAAAATGTCTGCCAACTCAGCTTTGTTATTATTTATGTCATCTTTGTTTGCAGGTAAAACTTAATTAAGAATTGAGTTCATATAGCCCTTTTGGTGTGAAGGAATAAAAAAGACGTGCCTTCAGTAATAGGGTAACAGGCGGCGTTTAACTTAATTCTTGCGGAAGTCTACTCTAATAAAACTAAGTAGCATATAGAGGTATAAATTTATAGAATATAAACCTTAAGTTTATAGTGAGCCTATATGAATAAATTAAATAATATGCAGGTATTTTGTCGTATCGTTGAGTTGGGTACTTTTGCAGCGGTGGCTCGTGAGATGAACCTTTCTGCAATGATGATAAGTAAATACATGGCTCAGTTGGAAGATTCACTAGGCGTTGCCTTGTTGAATAGAACTACGCGGCAAATCAGTTTGACTGAGGCTGGTGAGGTTTATTTTCATCGTAGCAGACAGCTTATGGAGGATTTTTCGGCGCTTGAAGAACATACTTCGCAATTAGGTGGTCAGGTTAAAGGCACACTAAAAATTAGCGCTCCTATAGATTTCGGGGGTCTTTATATGGTGTCTGCAATCGAGGCTTACCAACGCCAGTATCCGGATGTAAAAGTATTAATGTCACTGCACAACAGTCAGGTTAATCTGAGTAAGGGTAGCTTTGATTTGTCTATTTTGGTAACGGTTGATTTGGCTTTGGGTGTCGTTGCGAGAAAAATTGCCGAAACCCGATTATGTACTTATGCTTCACCTTCTTATCTTGCTAGTTATGGTAAACCAGAACATATTGATCAATTAAGCTCTCATCGTTGTTTACTCTATATTGATACGCCACATGAGGATTATTGGTTATTTAATACAGAAGCGGAAGAGGTTAAGATTAAGCCCAATTGGCATTTCGCATCCAACAATGGTCGTGCATTGTGTCAAGCGGCTGTATTAGGCATGGGGATTGTTCAAGCACCTGAGTTATCGATAGTGCGGTATGTTGAAGAAGGAAAGTTAGTAGAAATATTAGAGGATTTTAGAATTCCACCCTTGTCTATTTATGCTACTTATCTGCAAAGACGTTTCTTGCCGGCGAAACTAACGACGTTTGTTGATTTCATGGTTAAATACTTTGCAGAATTAAAGCACAATGAAATATAACAATTGCCTGTAATGAAAGTCAGGTTTTCCCCAGAGAAATGAACCTTTCTGGTACCAGTGGTATGGAATTTTTCATACGAATTATTATCTTTTTTGGATTTTCAGGATATGAGTGGTTTTCAGAATAAAGTGTCTACCGAAAAAACAAGTATGTCCATGGGTAGCGCAGGACGAAAAGAGTTGTTGGCATGGGCTTTATATGATTTTGCCAACTCTGGCTATACCACAGTGGTGCAGACGACTATCTTTAGCGCCTATTTTGTGGGGGTGGTTGCTGGTGTCGGACAGGGTATAACACCAGGTGTGTCAACATTGCTTTGGTCGTTGGCTATTGGAATTGCCAATTTTATTGTGATGATCAGCGGTCCATTAATAGGTGCTATAGCTGATTATAGGGCTTGTAAAAAGTTATTTTTGTTGATTTCCTCAGTTGGTTGCATTATTGCAACAGCCTTATTGGCTTTGATTGGCCCGGGTGATATAAGGTTGGGTATGGTGTTGGTAACGTTTTCAGCAATTATGTTTGCTAGTGGAGAAAATTTGATTGCGGCTTTTTTACCTGAGCTAGTGCCAGAAGAGAATATGGGTAGAATGTCAGGCTATGGCTGGAGTCTTGGCTATTTTGGCGGTTTACTTACCTTGGCAATTTGTTTGGCTTATATTACGTGGGCAAAACAACAAGGTTTGCCGGAAACGCATTTTGTGCCTGTTACCTTGCTAATCACGGCGAGTATTTTTGCATTAACTGCTGCGCCCACGTTTATTTGGTTACGAGAGCGTGCTATGGGTGGTGCGAGATATACAAATATATCTATTCTGAAGATCAGTCTTACTCGTTTGCTAGATACCTTTAAAGAAGCTGCACGTTTTCGTGATTTAATTTGGTTTTTGATAACGCTGGGCGTTTATCAGTCGGGTGTGAGTACGGTGGTTGTTTTGGCCGCTATTTATGCGCAAGAGGTGATGGGTTTTGATACTCAATCATTAATTTTATTGATTATGGTTGTTAATGTGACTGCTGCTGTTGGTGCCTTTATCTGCGGGCATTTACAAGACCGTATGGGTTCTGTACCAACTCTCGCTATTGCTCTGGTTATTTGGATTATTGCGATTATCGTTGCGTTATTGGCGACTGAACCAGCTCACATGTGGATCGCTGGTAATATCATAGGCTTGGCAATGGGGGCAAGTCAGTCTATTGGTCGTGCTTTAGTCAGTAAGTTTTCTCCTATCGAACGGGCAGGAGAGTTTTTAGGGTTATGGGGTTTGGTTAATCGCTTGTCTGCCATTGTTGGGCCTTTAAGCTATGGGCTGATTAATTATTTGAGTGATGGTAGTCACCGTTTGTCTTTAGTGTCGACCTTGGGGTTCTTTATTTTTGGTTTAATTTTATTGATCATGGTTGATGAAAGTCGTGGTAAGGCTGCTGCAATGCATTCATGAAGCAAATTGATCAAATAGATAAACGGCAAACCATCGCTATTTTTGGTGAGGTACTAATTGACCAATTTCCTGATGGTGAGCAGGTGCTGGGTGGCGCCCCATTTAATGTAGCATGGCATCTTCAGGCGTTTGGGATGACACCGACTTTAATAAGTCGGATTGGTAATGATGCTAGTGGTGAGAATATAAAACGAGCGATGGTCGATTGGGCTATTAGCATTGAAAATCTGCAGATTGATCCCATTTATCCCACAGGTACTGTTGCAGTTTCAATTAACCAAGGTGAACCAAGTTATGAAATTTTGCCAAATCAAGCTTATGATTTTATTGAACCTGAGCCAAGCTATTTAAGCAAATCTTTTAGTATTATTTATCATGGTACGCTGGCTTTGCGTAACAGTACATCGGCTCAAGCGTTACAAGCATTAAAGTCAGTTCATACGGGTAAGGTATTTATTGATGTTAATTTACGAGCACCTTGGTGGCAAAAACAGGCAGTTGAACAATGGCTCTTCACCGCAGATTGGATAAAACTTAATCATCATGAGTTAATGGAGTTTGTGCCATTACAAAATAATTTACAAGCGATGATGCAAGTGTTTTTGGAACAATATAATGTGGAGTTATTGATTGTAACTTGTGGTAGTGCAGGTGCAACTTTACTTAATAATCTTGGTCAGTTTATTAACATTGAACCGGCGTCTGATTTATCTATAAAAGACACGGTGGGTGCTGGAGATGCTTTTTCTGCGATAGTATTATTGGGACTGCAGCAAGGGTGGCAGTTGTCTGTGATGATGGCTAGAGCGCAAGCATTTGCATCGGCTATGGTCACTCAACGGGGAGCGATAGTTCAGGATCTAAACTTTTATAAAGCATTTCTCGAAGAATGGCAGATAGGATAACAGTTAAAGGTAGTTTGGACAGTATTTTTCATACTACAATTATCAGATTATGTAATGTTATATAAAAATGGCGCATGCGCTTTAATGATAATAAATAATAGGAACTATGATTACTCTAAAGAAGTTACTCAAGCCTGATGTTGATCTACGGTTTTTTGCACTTTCATTTTTTTTACTATTGTTTTTAACCTTGGTTCCCCCGCGGTCGTTTGCAGTAGATATTCAGGTTTCGGTAGACCGTAATCCAGTCAGTATTGATGAATCATTCCAGATTATTTTTACCGCGACGGAGTCACCCGATGAGGATCCCGATTTTAGCCCCTTAGAGCAAGATTTTTCGATACTTAATCAAAGTACTAGCAGTAGTTCATCATGGGTTAATGGACAATCCAGTAAGACTGTTAAGTGGATAGTTAATGTCATGGCCAAGGAGCGGGGTAGTCTGGTTATTCCTGCTATTAAGTTTGGTAAGGATATGAGTGGAACCTCTACAGTGTTAGTCGCTGGAAAAGCAGCAAATACAGCAATCACTCCAGATAAAGATTTGTTTATAGAAGTTGAGGCGACACCACAAGACCCTTACATACAATCTCAAGTTTTGTACACAATGCGTTTATTTACAAAAGTTGATATTGCGCAAGCTAGGCTTAATGAGCCTGAATTGGCTGATGCCGTTATTGAAAAATTAAGTGATGATAGTAGCTTCAATACGCAGGTCAATGGCGTTAATTATTCGGTTACAGAGCGAAAATATGTCATTTTCCCGCAGAAAAGCGGTCAATTAATCATCAAGCCATTGGTATTAACTGCTGAGATTATTACAAGTAATCCATCTGGTTTTAATGGTTTTTTTAATTCGCAGATGAGCAAAACTAAGCAGGTTGAGTCCGAAGCCATAACGCTGGAGGTAAAGCCGGCACCTAACTCTTTTGTTGGCCAGCATTGGCTGGCGGCTGAACAACTGGTTTTAAAACAGGAATGGAGTGGCGATACGCAACAATTAAAGGTGGGTGAGCCTTTGACCAGAACTTTGCACTTGGAAGCAAAAGGTACAACGGTTGGTCAACTACCCGAATTGAATACCAGCCATGCTGATGATCAGTTAAAAGTTTATCCCGACCAACCGGTACTTAAAGAACAGAAGGCAGTTGACGGACTTATGGCTTTAAGAGAAGAAAAGATTGCTTTGATTCCTTCAAAGGCGGGTGATTACGTGTTACCGGCTATTGAAATTTCTTGGTTTAACACCAAGACTCAAAAGATAGAAATAGCGCGAATTCCGGAAACAAAACTAACGGCAGTTGCGGGTGCAATGCAAGCGGAAGAGATGGTGCCAATTCCTGCCTCTAAGACGCCAGAATTGCCGCAACTGGTTGAAAAGTCAACTATTATAAAAAGTGAGCCAGCAAGTAATGTCTGGTTATGGACTTCTGTGTTTTTAGCCGTTGGCTGGTTATTGACTATTATTTGGTTTTTGACAAAACGGAGCAGTAAAAAACCGGTTGTTGAGCAGAATCAAACGGAGATGAATTTAACAGCATGTATTAAGAAACTTAAGCATGCTTGTAAAAATAATGATGCCTTAGCTGCTAAAGATGCCTTATTGGAATGGGGTCGTCAGAAGTTTGATTGCGCTAACTTGGGTGCGATAGCTGTTTTGTGTGATGCTCGATTAAGAGATCAAATAGTGTATTTGAATCAGGTTCTATATGGACAAGAATGCACAAAGTGGGAGGGAAAAAAATTGTTTCAGGCTTTTACTGAAAATAAAGCCAGAGAAAAAATCGTATTTAATGAAGATAAAAGTCTAGAGCCGCTGTTCCGCTTGTAATGTTTATCCAGATAGTTAATTGGTTTGCGATTAGGGTAAGCATTTAGATTAAGTAATAGCGGATTATGTCGACTTTTCGGTTTCAGCAGTTTTCTGTTATCCAACAACAATCAGCAATGAAAGTCTGTACCGATGCTCTTTTGTTTGGGGCTATGGCACCAGTAAAAGTGGGTGATCGGGTTTTGGATATTGGTGCAGGTACAGGCGTTTTGTCGTTAATGGCCGCGCAGTTGGGCGCAGCTCATGTGACAGCGGTCGAATTGACCCTTCAAGGGTATGAAGAGGCGCAATTAAACTTTAACAATAGTCCTTGGCCAGATCGCTTTGAAGCAGTTCATCAGGATATTCAAGGATTTTCAAGTACAGATCAATATCATTATGATCTTATTATTTGTAACCCACCTTTTTTTGAAAATCATAGTAAGACGGCAGATTCGCTCAGAACAATAGCTAGGCATAATGATAGCTTATCCTTTGATGACTTAATTAAATGTGCTGATCATTTATTGTCTGAGCAAGGTTTGTTTTATCTTTTGTTGCCGGTTCATGCGGTAGAAAGGTTTTCAGCATCAGCATTAATCGTTGGTTTTTATTTAAGCGATCAAATTGATGTTCGTGGTTATGTTCATAATGAGGCCAAGGTGTCCGTGTTAACCTTCAAGCGATCAAAGACAGAGTTTTGCTACAGTTTATTGACGATCTACGAATCTGATCGCGTGTATGGAAAAGAAAGTGAGTGTTATTTATTGCCTTTTTTGTTGCGGTTTTCTAAAGGGTAAGCAAGGCAATACGGTTTTGTATTGCCTTGCTAAGAGAAATAATTTTATCGAACAACTTTGTGTCCGCGACCGCTCATGCAATTGTTAAAAGAACTTTTATATTTATCTTCTGCGCTAAGGCCTTTATAAGTACCACCGCCCATACCACCGGCGGCTGCTCCAATTGCTGCACCTGTTCCAGGGCTTCCGGTAAATGCTCCAATGATGGCGCCTCCAGCAGCACCCAGTAAAGCACCTGTGCCTGCACCTACGGCAGTTTCAGTAGCAGTGCCACCTGAAGCTTTGCTTGCAAGCTGTTTACATTCCACCATGTCTTGGTTAATGCGGTTTGCGTTAGGATCGTTATAAGAGTCGACGGTTGGCTCCCATCCGCCTTGACTGGCACATGCTGTTAACAAAATACTGCCGATAAAAATACTACTGGCTGTTAATTTTTTCATATTAATGACCTTTGTAATTTAGGATTGTGGATTATTAATTAACGGGGATTAAATTTTTTAATAGTAAGATTATAGTCTCTTTAAACTATGCAATGGGGATTTATTAAGTACCTGTCTCACGCCCCAGCAACCCACTAAGCCGACAAAGAGAGCGCTTGCGAAAGGTATTAAAATCCAATTAAATAATGTTGGGTGATATTCTATGTTTATTAATTGTGTGTATAAGATATAGCCTAACACTTCTGAAATGATGACTGCTAATAGACCGGAAATCAATCCTAGCATTAAGAACTCAATAATATGAGTTTTTCTTAGTAATGAACGAGTAGCGCCTAATGCCCGAAGTAATGCACTTTCGTGAAGGCGATTGTCTAACGTTGCATAAACGGTCGCAAATAACACAGTAACTCCGGCTAACAAGGCGAAATAAAGTAGAAAGCTAATGGCTTGTGTTAATTGAAATAGTAAGGTTTTAAATTGCTTTAGAATTAAATCAATTTCTAAAATTGTCGTTCCAGGAAATTTTTGTAATAAATTATTTAGGCTGTTTTTCTTTATATCAGGTAAATAAAAACTGGTAATAAATGTACTAGGATAAGCATCCAGTGTGCCCGGTGAAAAGATCATATAAAAATTAGGTTTCATGGTATCCCATCTGAGTTCACGAATGCTCCTGACCGTAGCCTGAATTTTTTGACTACCCACAGTGAATGTCAATTGATCGCCTAGCTCAATTTTTAAGCTGTTTGCTAAGTGTTGTTCAACAGATACCCCGCTAGTTTCTTGGTTTGACCACCAATTTCCGGACACTATTTTATTTTCTTCAGGTAATTCTTTAGACCAGGTAAGACTTAACTCCCTGCTTATGGCATTTTCGCCTTGGCTGTCTTGAGTGGCAATCTGTTGGACAGGGGTGTTATTGATAGTGACTAAGCGACCTCTAATAATTGGAAAGAATTGATTGCCTTTGATGCCTTGTTGTTCGAGTTCTTGTTTAAAAAGGTTTTTTTGATCTGGAAAAATATTAAGTGCAAAATGATTAGGCGCATTATCAGGTAATTGTTTTTGCCAGTTGTCAATTAAGTCGTTTCGTACAGTAAAGCTGAGTATCATGGCTGCTAAAGTAATGCTGAAAGCTAGTATTTGGACAATACTGGCATAATTTTTACTTAAGATATTTCGCAATCCAAACCGCCAAGCGACACTCATTGAGGGCTCTGATTTACGTATTAAGATTAATAATCCATAAATGAGTAGGCTGAGTATAAGTAAAGTAGCCAAGCCAATTCCCAGAATGTAGGCACCCATTTTAAGGTCATGCGTATATCTCCATAATAGAAGTCCAGCAATACTGATTGATGAGCCATAGATTATCCATGCACTTGTAGGTAAAGGTTCGAGTTCGCGGCGTAAAACTCGAAGTGGGGACACGTTTTTAAGTCTTAATAAAGGAGGTAAGGCGAAGCCTAATAGAACAATCATGCCGACAGTAAAGCCAAAAAAAACAGCAAATAACCGGGGCGCTACAATCTGTTGTGGCAGTAGATCTTTTAGTAAATAAAATAAAGTTTCTTGTGCAAACCAGCCTAATAAACAACCTAGTGCACTTGCTAATATTCCTAAACTAACAAATTGACTGCCATAGAGCCAGAGTATTTCATGCTGTTTACAGCCAAGGGATCGTAAAAGAGCAGTAGCATTAAAATGGTGTTCTGTATAACGTCGAGTTGTTATGGCAATGGCTACTCCGGAAATAAGAATAATTAAAATACTGGAAAGTCCCAGATAACGTTCAGCTCTATTTAATGCAGCTCCCAGTTCAGGTCGGTCTTCATGGATATCCATGATTCGTTGTGAGGCATTAAGTTGTGGCTTGAGCCAGAGTTTGAATTCTTTTAATGCCTGTGTCGCCCCACTGAATTGGAAAAAATAATGGATATGACTGCCGGGTTGGATAACTCCAGTTGCTTCTAAATCGCTTTCATTAATCATTACTCGAGGAGAAAAGCTGTAAAAATCACTTTTTTTGTCAGGTTCGTAAGTAATGATATGAGTAATGGTGAGTTTTTTTTCACCTATTGTTAGCGGATCTCCCAGGTTAAGTTTGAGAGCAGATAAAATACGTTTTTCTATCCAAGCCGTGCCTTGTGCTGGGCCATTGTGAGTAATAATTTCAGAGGAGTAATCAGTCGTGGTTGTTTTTAAAAAGCCACGTAAAGGATAAGCCATACTGACAGCTTTTATACTGGCCAGTAATAGTTCATCATGTTCAATCAATACACTTGGAAATTCTACTGTATAGGCTCGTTTTAAATTGAGCTGCGCAGCCTTATCTAGCCAGTCATTAGAAATATAAGAGGTGCTTGATATTACTAAATCACCAGCTAAGAAATCAGCAGTTTGTTGAGTTAGGGTGCGCTGTAGTCTGTCTGAAAAAATAGCAATGGCGGTTGAACTGGTTACTGCAATCATTAAGGCGAATATCAGTATGGTTAAGTCACCGGAACGGGCATCGCGCCATAATAAGCGTAGTGCCAGAGTAAAGAGATTCATGTTAAGTGTCCTGCATCCAGTTTAATCGTTCTTTGGCAACGTTTAGCCAATGCGTGATCATGTGTTACTAGAATTAACGTTGTATTGTTTTCAAGATTAAGTTCGAAAAGTAAGTCAATAATAGTGGAGCCGGTTTTACTATCTAAATTTCCTGTCGGCTCATCTGCAAAGAGGATGGCAGGATTGGTTACAAATGCTCTAGCCAAGGCAACACGCTGTTGTTCACCACCAGAGAGTTGTTTTGGTGTATGTGTTAAACGATGTGATAAGCCAACTCGATCCAATAAATGGGTTGCGGCTTTTTTAGCTTGCTTATCGCCCCTTAATTCTAAGGGTAGCATGACATTTTCGAGGGCGGTTAGTCCTTGTAATAATTGAAAGGACTGAAAAACAAAGCTTATTAATTCATTCCGTATAGCAGCTCTGCCATCTTCGTTCATTGTCGTTAATAGTTTTCCATTAATAGTTATTGAGCCGGAACTGGGTGTGTCCAGCCCAGCTAATAAACCGATTAAGGTGGATTTTCCAGATCCAGACTCACCAATAATAGCAATACTTTCACCAGAGTTGATTATCAAATCTATCGATGACAATATATGCAACATTCCTTCGGAAGTTAACACTGATTTACCTAGGCCTTTTGTTACTAAAATGGCGTTTGATGTTTGATTATCTTGAGTGTTCATAATGCCCAGATTTTTATTTGTTGTGATAATTATGTTAATGTCTCTCCCTGTTATGGCCAAGCCAGTAATTTTGGTTTTAGGCGATAGTATCAGTGCTGGTTATGGCATTGACAGTAAAGAAGGGTGGGTTGCTTTACTACAGAAAAAACTCATTAACATTAAAAGTACTTATAGTATCAGTAATGCTAGTATCAGTGGCGAAACCAGTGCGGGTGGATTACGTCGAATAGATCCGCTGTTAGTCAGTGATGATCCTGATATTATTTTGCTACAATTAGGTGCAAATGATGGTTTACGAGGTTTGTCACCCGTGCAGATGAAAAATAATTTAGTTGCAATTATTCAGCGATCTCAAAAGTCCGGGGCAAAAGTAATTTTATTAGGTATGAAAATCCCACCTAATTATGGTAAACGTTATGTTGATATGTTTTATAACGTTTATCCACAATTAGCCAAGGAATTAAATATACCACTTGTACCTTTTCTTTTAGAAGATGTTGCTTTGAATAAAGATTTGATGCAAGCTGATGGTTTACATCCTAATGTCAAAGCACAAGCAATACTTGCCGAGAAAATTGAACCTTATCTTTTCCCTCTAATTAAATAACGAGAGTTACTGATGACAGTATTAACATTGAAACAAGCCAATCTTATTATAAATACAGCAGTTCATATAGCGAGAGAATTAAATTTGGCACCTCTTACGGTGGTAGTATTAGACACAGCCGGTCATATCAAGGCACTGCAACGAGAAGATGGTGCGAGTATGATCAGGCAACAAATTGCCACAGCAAAAGCTTGGGGTGCCGTTAATATGGGTGTTTCATCTCGAAGTTTAGCAGGCGTAGCAGCGCAACGTCCCGATTTTATGAATGCCCTAATCGATGTGGCAGGTGGAAAAATAATGCCGGTTCCTGGTGGTGTTCTTATTCGGGATGCAGAAAATAACTTGTTAGGAGCTGTTGGTATTAGTGGTGATGTATCTGATCAAGATGAACGTTGTGCAATTGCTGGGATAGAGGCAGTCGGTTTTTTTGCAGTGGTGTAAAAGCCAATAATAAGGCATTTTAGCGATTATCTTGAATCAGCGATGATGCCTTATCTTTAATTATCTGTAGACCAGTTTGAAATTCCAACGTCCAAGAGTATAAGCTAAATGAGCTTGTGGCGAATGCTAAATCGAAATTGGTAGTAGCTGGGATTTTTATTACTAATTCAATTTTCTTCGTGTTTGATTTTTTCTAAATGATTTTCTGCATCGTCATTGTAGTCATAATCAATATTTTTGTTTCTTACAAACACCCGTGAAAAAAATAATCCTACTTCAAATAATAACCACATGGGTAGTGCTAATAATGTTTGTGAGATTGCATCCGGTGGTGTCAAAAAAGCACCGATGACAAAAGCACCAACAATCACATAGGGTCGTTTATCAGCTAGATCAGCTGGAGTAACCAATCCCGTCCAGACCAAGACAATGGTAAATATAGGTACTTCAAAACAAATACCAAAGGCAAAAAACAGCGTTAGAACAAAATCCAGATACTTGGTTATATCAGTCATCACGGCAACACCAGTCGGTGCGGCGGCGGTTAGGAAGCCAAATATTAGAGGAAAGACAACGAAATAAGCAAAAGCTGCTCCTAAGTAAAATAGGAGGGTACTGGCAACCAGTAGCGGTAAAATCATTCTTCGTTCATGCTTATACAGGCCGGGAGCAACAAAAGCCCAGAATTGATAAAGAATGACGGGGATAGAAATAAAGACAGAGACAACTAGAGCTAACTTGAAGGGCGTGAAAAAAGGCGATGCAACATCAATAGCAATCATTGTGCTATTTTTGGGGAGGTGCTTCATTAACGGCCCTGCCATAATGCTATATATTTGGTTAGCATAAGCGGATAGACCTAAAAAAATCACTAATACAAAAAGAATAACCTTTAGTAATCGATTGCGTAACTCAATTAGATGGCTGATAAAAGGCTGGGTTGCTTCTTCAGATTTATTTTGATTCATCATTGAGATCAGCGGTTATTTGAGCTTTTTCGGGTAGTTCTACTAGTGTTTCTTTTATAGAGTTTGTGATATCTGATGTTTCATTGATAGCCGCATGGAATTCTTCAAGTTTGATCTGCTCTTTTAAAATTTGACGAATCTCTTCTTCTTGTAATTCTTGTTTAATTTCAGCCTTTACGGAAGCCATCATAGCGCGTGACTTACCTATCCAAAAACCAGCAATTCGAGCTACTTTTGGTAATCTTTCTGGACCTATGACCAATAAGCTGACCAAGCCGATCATAACAAGCTCGGAAAATCCTATATCAAACATATTAGTTCTTTTCGTTTTTCTTGGAGGTTACTTCGCCTTCTATCGTTTCTTCTTCATTCTCGGAGCTTTTACTTTCTGCCTCACCTTCTTTAATGGCAGAGCGAAAACTTTTTATGGCGCCACCTAAGTCTGCACCTACATTGCGTAATTTTTTGGTGCCAAAAAGTACAATAACGATGACTAATATAACCAATAATTCTTTGATGCCGATACCCATGTTTGACTCCAAGTGGTTTATAGATATTATCTTATGTGACTTAAGCAATCACCGTAAGTTAAGTTAACAGCTTTGCTTGTGGTAGTTTAGTTAAGGTTGCTCACTTAATCTAAGATAATTAGTTAGTTTTCGCTTGATTTGTTACGTTGTGCTTTTTCATCAAGACCAGATAAACCAAAGCGACGTTGTAGTTCTTGTAATATATCTTCAGGACCTAAGTTTTGGTCAGCCAGTAATACCAAGCAATGAAACCACAAATCAGCAGTTTCATAAATAATTTGTTGTTTATCGCCATTTTTGGCAGCTATTACTGTTTCCGTTGCCTCTTCACCTATTTTTTTTAAAATAGTATCCAACCCCTTTTTGTAGAGGCTTGCAACATAAGATTGATCGGCAGACTCAAGCTTACGTTGTTCCAGAATATGCGCTAATTGTTGTAATACTTCACTCATTTTTTGTATAAATTACTTTAGGATCTTTCAATACTGGCTCAATAGGTTGCCAATTACCATCAATTAGGCGACGATAAAAACAGCTTTCCCGTCCTGTGTGGCAAGAAATACCACCTTCTTGTTCAACTTTAAGTAAGATAACGTCTTCATCACAATCGAGAAATAACGCCATAACTTTCTGTCTGTGCCCCGACTCTTCACCTTTACGCCACAATCTATTACGTGATCTTGACCAGTAAACAGCATAACCTTCAGAGACGGTTAAGTCCAATGACTCACGATTCATCCAAGCAAACATGAGTATTTTCCCAGTGTCGGCTTGTTGCGCAATAACTGGGCAAAGACCTTCTGAATTCCAGTGAATTTCATCCAGCCATAAGGTATTCATAAACGCATCTCTATGCCGCGTGATGACATGTGTTGTTTAGCTTGTTGTATGGTGTATTCTGCAAAGTGAAAAATACTGGCTGCTAAAACAGCATCGGCTTTGCCTTTTAAAACACCTTCAGCTAGATGCTCAAGATTACCTACGCCGCCTGATGCTATCACAGGAACACTGACAGCTTCGCTTATTGCGCAAGTCAGAGGTAAGTCAAAACCTTCGCGCGTACCATCTCTGTCCATGCTGGTTAATAAAATTTCACCGGCACCATAGCTGACCATTTTTTTTGCCCAGCCAATAGCTTCTATGCCAGTCGGTTTGCGTCCTCCGTGAGTAAAAATTTCCCAGCGCTCAATTTCACCTGGCTGGCTGACTTTTTTTGCATCAATAGCGACAACAATACATTGTGAACCAAAACGCTCTGCTGCTTCACGAACAAATTCGGGATTAAATACAGCAGCACTGTTAATGCCAACTTTATCGGCACCTGCATTTAGCATGCGGCGGATATCATCCAGCGTTCTTATGCCTCCACCGACAGTTAATGGTATAAATACCTCACTGGCAACTTGTTCGACAACATTAACCATGGTGTTTCGGTTATCATGAGTTGCGGTAATGTCGAGAAAAGTGATCTCATCAGCACCTTCACGGTCATAGCGTCTGGCAATTTCTACGGGATCACCGGCATCACGGATATCAACAAATTTGACACCTTTAACGACTCGCCCATCAGCAACATCTAAACAAGGAATAATGCGTTTAGCTAAACTCATGAGGCGCTATATGATTGAGCCAGTTTCTCAGCTTCAGCAAAATCTAAAGTACCCTCATAAATAGCGCGTCCGGTAATGGCGCCCATAATACCTTCATGAGCTACTGCACCCAAGGCTTTGATGTCTTCAATATTGGTGATGCCACCGGAGGCAATGACAGGAATTTTGATAGCTCTTGCCAAGCGTGCTGTTGCTTCGGCGTTAACACCTTGCATCATGCCGTCTCTCGAGATATCGGTATAAATGATAGCTTCTACGCCATCAGCTTCGAATTGTTGTGCCAGATCAATAACGTCATGTTTGGAAAGTTTGGACCAGCCATCAATTGCAACTTTCCCATCTTTTGCATCCAATCCGATAATAATTCGACGTGGGTATTCAACAGCTATATCACGAACGAAATGGGGTTCGTTAACGGCTTTGGTGCCAATAATGACGTATTCTACGCCAGCATTTAAATAAGCTTCAATAGTCTCTTCATCACGAATCCCACCGCCAATTTGAACGGGAACATTGGGATAGGCATCCACGATAGCATGAATAATATCTGCATTAATTGGTTTGCCGGCAAAAGCGCCATCCAAATCAACTAAATGAATTCTTTTGGCGCCGGCAGCTACCCAGCGTCCGGCGACAGCGACAGGATCTTCAGAAAAGATAGTATTATCGTCCATACGTCCCTGACGTAAACGTACACATTTTCCTTCTTTCAAATCAATAGCAGGTATTAATAACATAAATACAGAATCCTTAATAAGGTGTATAGATTTAGATTTGACCATCCCAGTGCAAAAAGTTGCTTAGCAGTTGTAAACCAACAGTTTGACTTTTTTCTGGATGAAATTGTACGGCAAAAATATTATTTTTTGCCAGGGCACAAGTGAATGCGGTAGGGTATTGTGACGTTGCTGCAATTAAAGAGACATCACTAGATTGAGCATAATAGCTATGTACAAAATAAAAACGACTGTTTTGAGGGATATTGTGCCATAACGGGTGCGGCCTAAAATGGACCTCATTCCAGCCCATGTGAGGAATTTTTAGCTTATTACCATGGTCATCGACTAGCGCTTCAGAAAAACGTACGACGTGTCCCGGAAAGATATTCAGGCCCAGTGTATCTTCATTTTCTTCACTGTCAGTTAGTAGGGCTTGCATCCCTAAGCAAATTCCTAGCAGCGGTTTCGTTTTGGCAGCGCATTGTATAACGTCAGATAAGCCTGATTGATTTAGAGCCTGCATACAATCACGCATAGCTCCTACGCCAGGGAAAACGACGCGATCAGCTTGTAAGATTTGATCGGCATCAGCAACAATTTTTACATCAACATCTGGTTCAGCATGTTGAAGGGCCTTTGCAATTGAGTGCAAATTACCCATTCCATAATCAATAACAGCGACGGAGGACATAAAACGAATTTAGAAGTAATGTGAATGCTAAAGACTACCTTTGGTAGATGGCATGATACCTTCCATCCTTATATCGGCGGTAATGGCTTTGCGTACGGCACGGCCAAAGGCTTTAAAGATGGTTTCAGCAACATGATGCGCATTTACGCCTTTCAAATTATCAATATGCAAAGTGACACCTGCATGATTCACAAACCCCTGAAAAAACTCTCTGAACAAGTCGACATCAAAACTACCTATCATAGCTTTTGGATATTTAACCTCGTAGAACAAGCCTGGTCGACCTGAGAAATCGATAACGACTCGTGACAGGGCTTCATCTAAAGGAACATATGAATGACCGTAACGATAAATACCTTTTTTGTCACCGATTGCTTTTGCAAACGCTTGGCCTAAAGTTATCCCAATATCTTCAACAGTATGGTGAGCATCAATCTCTAAGTCGCCTTTGGCGGTTATATCCATATCAATTAAGCCATGTCTGGCGATTTGATCAAGCATATGATCAAGAAAGGGCACGCCTGTTAGGAAAGAGGTTTTACCTGTTCCATCCAAATTGATTTTACACGTTATTTGGGTTTCCAGTGTATTGCGTTCAACTTCAGCGATTCTTTGGGTCATAACTTTTCTATAAAGTGGATAAGTAAAGGTGGAAAGAGATAGTACCCACCTTATCTTGCTTGCTTTAGGTCAATTAAAAGAATTTTTTGTTATAAACTTAATTCTTTGATGCTCTTTTACGTTCATTTTCAGTCAATAATTTTTTGCGTAAACGAATGGACTTAGGTGTAACTTCAACCAGCTCGTCTTCAGCAATAAATTCCAGTGCCTGTTCTAAGGTCATTTTTTGAATTCTTGCCAATACCAAGCTCTCATCTGTTCCTGATGCACGAACGTTAGTTAATTGTTTTGGTTTGCAAGGATTAACACACAGGTCATTACTACGGGAATGTAACCCTACCAGCATGCCTTCATAAACCTCATCGCCATTAATTAGTAACAAATCTCCTCGATCTTGTAATGGATGTAAGGAGTAAGTTACTGCTTTACCAGCAACCATTGAAATCATGACGCCACGTTGTCGACTTCCAACTTCACCTGCTTTCATCGGGCCATAATGGTCAAATACATGGTATAAAAGACCAGAGCCTGAAGTCGCTGTCATAAATTCGGTTTGAAAGCCAATCAAGCCTCGTGATGGCATCATATATTCTAAACGAATACGCCCTTTGCCATCGGGTACCATATTGGTTAAATCACCCTTACGTTCCCCTAGTTTTTCCATGATAGAGCCTTGATGTTCTTCTTCTACTTCAATAGTGACCATTTCAAAGGGTTCACATTTTTTGCCGTCAATTTCTTTAATGATAACTTCTGGACGTGACACCCCCATTTCGAAACCTTCACGACGCATGTTCTCAATAAGAACAGATAAGTGCAACTCACCACGACCGGATACTTTAAATTTATCCGGATCAGCCGTGTCTTCAACTTTTAAAGCAACGTTATGTTGTAGTTCTTTATCCAGTCTGTCTCGAATCTGGCGAGTGGTAACAAATTTACCTTCTTTGCCGGCAAAAGGTGAATTATTCACCTGAAACGTCATGGTCACAGTTGGTTCATCGACTGACAATGGTTTCATGGCTTCTACAGCATCCGGATGGCAGAGCGTATCAGAAATTTCGAGTTTCTCAATGCCGGCAAAAGCAATAATATCACCAGCTCGTGCATCAGCAACCTCAACACGCTCAAGACCATGAAAACCATAAATTTGCAACATGCGACCTTTACGTTCAACGCCTTCACGATTAATGATGGTTATAGGTTGATTTGGTTTGATATTGCCTCGTTGAATGCGTCCAATACCAATAACGCCGACATAAGTATTGTAGTCCAAGCTTGAAACCTGCATTTGGAAAGGTCCGTCTATATCTACAGGCGGTGGACTGACTTTTTCTACAATGGTTTCAAATAAAGGCGTCATATCACCGCCGGTTATAGTATGCTCTAGGCCAGCATAGCCATTGATAGCAGAAGCATAAACGATTGGAAAATCTAATTGTTCATCGGTTGCACCCAGTCTATCAAACAAATCAAAAGTCTGATCAACAACCCAGTCGGGGCGTGCGCCAGGCCGGTCAATTTTATTAATTACAACAATCGGTTTTAAGCCAAGAGCAAAAGCTTTTTGGGTTACAAAACGAGTTTGTGGCATTGGGCCATCAACTGCATCTACCAGAAGTAATACTGAGTCAACCATCGATAAAACACGTTCCACTTCGCCGCCAAAATCAGCATGGCCAGGAGTGTCAACAATATTGATGTGGTAGCCGTTCCAGTCTAGCGCTGTATTTTTTGCCAAAATAGTAATGCCACGTTCTTTTTCAATATCATTGGAGTCCATCATTCGCTCAGTCACCTTGGTATGTGCGGCAAATGTTCCTGATTGTTGTAGTAACTTATCAACTAGGGTCGTTTTACCGTGGTCAACGTGAGCAATAATGGCAATGTTTCTTAATTTTTCGATCACTTTTTGTGTTCTCTAATGGTTTAATAAAAATAAGTTAGTTTAAGCACGCTATATAGCATGTAATATGTTCTTGTATAGATTAATAAGGATTAGTTTTAGTATGTGAAAGTATCGAAAGTAATAGGTGCGTCAATTTATCGACATTAAATGCTATTAACTTTGAGTCCAAGGTAAATTATCGAAACGCCAGCCGCCAAGGTTACCTCTATGGTTATTTTGATCCAAGGGTCCTTCAAAACCATCAATGATATTGATAAGCTTTTTATATCCTATGTCCTCCAGTACTTTAGCCGCATCAAGAGAGCGTTGTCCGCTTCTGCACAACAACAAAATAGGCGTATTTTTATTAGTTATAATTCGTTCAATATCTACAATAAATTTCGGATTGATCTGCCAATCTGGAGCCTCTTTCCAAGCAATATGGATGGCATTTGTGGGATGTCCAACAAACCCGTGTTCCATTTTTGTACGCACATCCACCAATATCGCGTCGGTATTGGTTTGTAAAAAATCCCACGCTTCTTGGGGGGTTAAATTATCTATCATTCTATTGCCAATTATATTAGTTTCTGACCAACAAACTGCACTTCATCTCTTAGGCCAAATAATGGCTCGCCGATTGAAGCATTTTCTCTGTAAAAAACAAGCTTTAATCCTGAGAATAAAGCCAATAACTCTCCACTAGCAAGAAGATAGTTGGGATTGTTAGGAGATTTACTATATATCTTTTCTTGAGTAAAAGTTTGATAGAACAGCAAGCCATTTGGTTTTAATGAGCCTATTATCGCATCACTTAGAGTTCGGTCAAGAAATCGACTCACAACAATGACATCAAAATGAGATTTGGTAAAGCTTTCAGGTACAATTTTTTCTTGGCGGGCATTGATTTTTAGCCCTTGTTGCTTAGCATAAGTTGTTAATTTATCGATGGCAACAAAGGAAATATCCAAGGCAGTCACCGCCAAACCCCGCTGTGCTAAAAAAATGGCATTGGCGCCCCATCCAGATGCTAAATCCAGAGCCATTCCAGTTGTCGGCAGTAAAAAATCATTCTCAATCAAAACCTGTGTTGCGGGTGAATAAACGGGGTTAGATTGGTTATAAATATGATTCCATTTGTTGGCCAGGCCTGCATTCATTATTCAGTTCCAGGCATACTAACGCGATGTTCTAGCCATATTTGTAAAAAATCCATAAAACTTTTCACTTTAGCCGAAAGATATTTTCTGTGTGGATAGACAGCATGAATATCTAATGGAGGTAATGGATAATTTTCAAGGACTACCTTTAGGGTACCGTTTTCAATGTCTTTGCCAACGATGTAGGTGGGTAACATAACCAACCCCAATCCATTAATGGCAGCTATACGGATTGGGTGTGCTGCATTAGCTTGCATTCTTCCGGTTACATTGATTATTTTAAGACCGCTGTCGGATTTAAATTGCCATCTATTGCGAGGAGAAATAGCCCAGTTAACTAAACAACTATGGTTTGCTAAATCCTCTGGCACTTGTGGAATGCCATTACGTTCTAAATAATCGGGCGATCCACAAACAACGAGTGACGAGTTGGCTAATTTTCGAGCAACCATGCTGGTATCATCTAAGGCACCCAGAAAAATAGCTACATCAATACCCTCGTCAATCAAATCTCCAGGGCTACCCTGCAAAATCATTTCAATGGTTAAGTCGGTATGTATTTTTAAAAATTCAGCGACTGCTCTTGCAATATGGGTGGCTCCAATTGCCGGAGGAGCACTGATTTTTAGAAGTCCTCTAGGCTCTGTTTGCAAATGTGTTATAGCGGATTCCATTTCGTCAACATCTAAGAGCACTTGTTGGCAACGTTGAAGATAGGATACCCCCACATCGGTTAGGCTTAAACTTCGTGTCGTCCGATTAATTAAACGTGTCCCCAAACTGCCTTCAAGTTGCATAATATGCTTTGTTGCCATGGCTCTTGAGATGCCTAGATCACGTGCTCCGCCAGCAAAACTTCCTGCTTTGGCAACGCGAACAAAGACGTTCATGCTGGTTAATTTATCCATCTAATTTCACTATATAAGGGGCTGGGTTGGTATTTAGATGCCTAATTATGATTTAGTCATTTAATGTTGATAAAGTTCTTGACAGAGCAAATTGTTTTTTTATAAGAAACAATCTATTTAGTAATAGCTATATTGTATACTATAAATATATCTGTATAGTAGCAATCAAGCAATAAGTCAATTAACAAGCTGAAATTAAAATTTAAGAAAGGTTAGTCAGATGAATAAGCTCAATATAAACGTAATTATTGGTTTACTATTCATTGCCGGTATCTGGGTGTTCATTTATGGTCAATTTATTATATCGACCGTTTTGTTTGGAAGTGCCTTTATTTATAGCAACATTGCAACCCGAGTAAAATTAAACAGCTAAGTGTAAACAGTTAACTACCTCCTGGTGTTATACCTCAGAGCAGTTCCTCCTCATAACGTTCTGCTCAAACTTTTACCTCCCTTGTGGTAACGCAATGGGAGGTTTTTTTTGCCTAGCGATTAATAGCTAAATTTAATTTAAAGGGTTTTTAGAAGAAGTAACTTATTCTTTTGGGCGCCATAATAAATCACTAATTTCACATTGTGGTGCAAAGCCTGATACAGCTTTTTTCAAGATACATCTAACTTGTTCAAAATCATCGTTATTTGTAGCGTCTTCAAGTGAAGATAGCATTTTATTCAATTCAGTCCAAGAAATAGTCTGCTCTTCCGCTCTCATAATGCCGGGATGAGTGGTCTTGGAAACATTATCGCCAATCAAAAGTTCTTCATATAGCTTCTCACCAGGTCTCAAGCCAGTAAAGTTAATTTCTATGTCGCCTGCGGGGTGATTTTCATCTTTTACTTCCAAACCACTTAAATGGATCATTCGTTTCGCCAAATCAAGAATTCTTATGGGTTCACCCATGTCTAACACGAACACATCGCCACCCTGCGCCAAAGCACCGGCTTGAATAACCAGTTGAGATGCCTCGGGAATGGTCATAAAGTAACGGATAATACGTGCATCTGTGACTGTTAATGGCCCACCTCGAGATATTTGCTCCCTAAAAAGGGGTACTACTGAACCAGATGAACCGAGTACGTTACCAAATCTTACCATGGTGAAACGTGTTTGTTTTTTATGGGCTATATCGATACTGAGGGCTTGTAAAATTAATTCAGCAAAACGTTTAGTTGCTCCCATTGTGTTAGTTGGCCTTACTGCTTTATCAGTTGAAATTAAGACAAAAAGTTCAACATTGGCATTTATTGCAGCTTGAGCAGCATGTAAGGTTCCGAAGATATTATTTAATATAGCTTCGCCAGGATTTTTTTCTACCATGGGCACATGTTTGTAAGCAGCGGTATGATAGATGGTTTGAACCTTAAAAGTTTTACATACATTTTCAATGCGCTTGGCATGCGTAACTGAGCCTAAAATGGTAATAATTTCAATTGGCCTAGGGGGGTTCATGCCCATTATCAGATGGAGCAACTCTTTTTCGATTGCATAAAGGTTGAATTCACTTATTTCATAAAGAATTAAAGAGGTTGGTTGTATTCTAATTATTTGTCGGCATAGCTCTGATCCTATAGAACCACCGGCGCCTGTTACCATAACCACTTTATCAGTAATAGTGGCTTTAAGTAGTGCTTGATCAGGTATTACTGGGTCTCTGCCTAACAGATCTGCTATATCAACTTCTTGAAGAGCATCAACGGTAACCCTGCCCTGAGCTATATCAGATAGGCCGGGCATAGACATGACATGAACAGAATATGGTTCAAGTAATCGGATAATTTCACTAATGCGAGATTTTTTGGCTGAGGGGATGGCCAGTAACACATTTGACGCTTCATGACGTTCTATTAAATAATTTAAAGAACTGAGTGGATATATTCGTAAGCCGTTTACCTTGCGTTTCTGTAATGACGTGTTGTCATCAATAAAAGCGACAACATTGAAATCACGTCCATGTCCAAGTGCAGAAGCCAGTTGAATCCCAGCACTACCGGCCCCATAAATAATGACATTCTTTTTCAATAGCTTAAGACCTTTTCGCCCGCCCCTCAATTGAAAATAAGTTTCACCTAACCACCAGCGGGCAAAAAAACGAATACAGCCAACCAGCAACATAACAATGAGCCAATTTAGTGGCGTGACAGTCCGAGGAATCCCTTTGATACCAGACTCATACAAAACAAATGCAAAAATCAGTGCGTAAAATGAAGTTGCTTGAACAATCGTCCATAAGGCTTTCATTTCGAGGAAGCGAATAATGGCTCTATATAAACCTAATCTGGCAAATATAGGGATGGCGATAATAGGGGTTGCAACAAACAAATACCATTCATTCCCTTTTGGTATATAGAGTTCGCCCCACCGTAAAGAAAAAGCCATCCATAGTGAAGTTAGAACGATAAATATATCGGTAGTAATTAGAATAATTAATTTGTGCTGTCTTGAAAGATCAATAAACCAGTGAGCTAATTGTCTATGCATAAATGATTAATGTCTTTTCAGAATCTGTGGCTCAAATGATACCACTCAAAATTAGTGGATAATGCCATCTTTTTTTAATACCTTTAAAAAGGTAAAAAAAATAATTTTAATATCCAGCCAAAATGACTGATTATTTAGGTAATCGACATCAAGTTTAACTTTATCAGGAATCGGCAGCTCATCTCTACCATTAATCTGCGCCCAACCAGTGAGTCCAGGAGTTAAGTTATCAACATCTTGTTGGGTTCGTAGTGCGATCAAATCATGTTGGTTAAATAAGGCAGGTCTGGGCCCCACGAAGCTCATATCACCTATAAGAATGCTCCATAATTGGGGTAGCTCATCCAGACTGGATTGACGCAAAAAAGACCCAACTGGAGTCAAAAATTGCTCTGGGTTGGATAATAGGTGGGTGGCTACATTCGGGGTGCCAATAAGCATTGTCCGAAATTTTGGCATTTTAAAAATGGCGTTATATTGCCCAATACGGTCAGACCAAAATAATATAGGGCCTGGAGAAGTAAAATGCACTACTAGGGCTATTAAGAATAATGGTAGCGCCAAAATTAAAAATGCAAATAGTGCCAGAACTAAATCAAATAAACGTTTTGTTTGAAACATGCTTCGTTATAGTAACTTTTGGATGAATATTAATTTCTATTAAAGACTTGCTCAAGTCTAGTAGGCTTTACATGATTATTAGCAGTAGATTTTAAGTTTATAGGCATGCAATAAAAGACACTATTGATTGAGCTCTGTGGCATTGTAACAATATTGAATATAGGTAAGCTTTTTTAAATTGGTGGTTGATGAGTGCCTGTAACTTTAACCTGCACAATATCTCCTACCGATAAAACACCACAATTATTATGTAGGGCATTTTGACCAAAGTAAATCTTGCCTTCCCATTTTCTGACACGGTTGAGCGTGGTAAGTGGCTCTTTACCTATTTCTGCAGTTTTAGGATTAATAGTTGGAACGGAGCAGCGTGAGCAGGGTTTTGGCAATCTAAAATCAATGTCTCCAATCCTAATTTCTCGCCAACTATCTTCTGCATAGCTAGGACAGTTTGCAATAGTAAGATTAGGCCTGAAACGTGACATCGGTAAATCTAATTGCATTATATGATTTAAAGAAGCCAAAGAGCTTTCTGAAATGATCAAAAATGGAAAGCCGTCAGAAAATGAAACTTGATCAGTGGGTAGGCTATAGTTAGGATCAACTGGCCGAATCATATTATCTCCCTGATATACTAATCGGCACTCCAGATTTAGAAAATGACTTAACCACTGATCGGCTTCTGGGGAGGCATTTAGTGCATCGAATTGGTCATGCCATATAGTGCTGTTAATAATAGCGCCTTCAGTGGGCGCTAATGGTATTAATAGATCTTCCATTCCGACAGCAGATAAGATTAAGTTTTTGTCTGTTAGAGCTGTTTGTATTAAAGCCATTTTTGGTAGCTTTCGTTGACTTAAAAATTGTTGATCAGTGTCAATAAGCATCCATTTTCTGTCGTATAAAAGTCCGGTTTTAGTTACGGGCCAACTTTTTACAGTAATACCAGCTAATGATTTGACGGGATACAGTGTTATTTCACTTAATGTAATTTGTGTCATGTTTGATTGATGTTTAAATTTACATGTTAAAAATTAAATCAGCTTTTACGTAAAATTAGTGAAAACTTATAAAAAAATGGGGAATCCGTTAGAATTGCCTGATATGAATTTTCTTTTCTAAATATGATGCCATTAATTAATTTACCCTCAATAATTATTGTTAATATTTTATTGATTTTGGGAGTAGCTAACTCAGAATCAGCTTATGCAAAAACCAATCAAATTATTGACATCGCTTATCTAACGCAAGAACAGGTCGTTCCACCATCTTTATCTAATTTAGATCCGTTTATCAAAGATAAAGGGGTTATTGGAGCTGAGTTGGGAATCGATGATGATAATACCACTGGTAAATTTATTGGGCAGCAATTTAACTTAAAAAGGATTGTTGTGCCTATTGATGGCAATATTATTAGAGTATTCGATAAAGAGATTAGTAAAAAATTTCAATATCTTGTAATTAATTTATCTGCTTCTCAGGCAACCCAACTTGTTGATTTGCCGGCGGCAAAAAAAATGCTTTTATTTGATGTCGGTACAATCGATGATGCGTTGCGTAATGAGCAATGTCGAAGCAATGTATTGCATTTTTTGCCTAGTAGAGCCATGAGGGCTGATGCATTAGCGCAATATATGATGAAAAAACGGTGGACAAAATGGTTTTTGGTTGTAGGTTCTAGACAAGAAGATCTTTTGTTTGCTAATGCTCTCAAGCGATCTGCCAAGCGTTTTGGTCTTGAGATAGTAGCAGAAAAAACTTGGGATCATACTTACGATAAGAGACGTACGGCACAATCGGATGTGGGAGTATTTACGCAATTAGAAGATGATTACGATGTCTTGGTGGTTGCAGATGAGCAAGGGCAATTTGGTGAATATCTGGACTATCGAACATGGGTTCCAAGGCCAGTGATAGGTACGCAGGGGCTGGCTGCTACTGCATGGCACAAAACTCATGAGCAGTGGGGCGCTATTCAGATTCAAAATCGGTTTAAAGAAAAAGCCCATCGTTGGATGGAAGAGCAGGATTATGCGGCTTATTTAGCCGTAAGAGCTATCGGCGAGGCGACTACACGTACAAAAACCAATGATCTATCTAAGGTTAAAGAGTATATGTTAAGTGATAGTTTTGCTTTACAGGGTTATAAAGGTAATCCTTTGTCCTTTCGATCATGGGATGGGCAGTTACGACAGCCCATTTTACTGGCTGCTCCTAGATCTTTAGTTGCGGTGGCTCCAATTGAAGGGTTTTTACATCCTAAAACTGAGTTGGATACCTTGGGTTATGATCAGCCGGAATCACTTTGTAAATGGAATAAAGAATAATGAAAAATAAGTATTTGGTTTTTTTTTTAATAATGGCGTTAAATGCCACAGTGAGAGCTGAGTCTGTTTTTGTTACCTTGGAAAAAGATAATGCGTTAGCAGTGATTGACCCGATTGCGGGCAAGCTGATTAAGACTGTGCCGGTGGGTCAACGACCCAGAGGTATCGCCATTAGTCCGGATAATAGGTCATTGTACATTGCGACCAGTGATGAAAACATTATAAAAATTCTAGATGTCGAAACGTTAAAAGAAGTTGGACGCTTACCGTCGGGCGAAGATCCAGAAACTTTTGCTTTAAATCCCGCGGGCGACAAGCTTTATGTTTCAAATGAAGATGATAGCCTGGTTACAGTTATTGATATCGCAAAAAAGAAAGTTGTTAAGCAAATCACAGTTGGCGTAGAGCCCGAAGGCATAGCGGTTAGTCCTGATAATAAATGGTTTGTTAGTGCCTCAGAAACCACTAATATGGTGCATTGGATTGATACTGAAACTAACGCTATAGTAGAAAACATTCTGGTTGACCCGCGTCCGCGTGCTGTTAAATTCACAGAGGATAGTCAGCAATTGTGGGTCACTTCAGAAATGGCAGGTACTTTAATGATTTTGGATGTGAAGACGAGGCAGATCATTAAAACTATCAAGTTTCAAGTGACAGGGCTAACTGCCGATAAAATTCAACCGGTAGGTGTGGTAATAGATAAAGATAATAATAGAGGGTACGTGGCTTTGGGGCCGGCAAATCGTGTAGCCGTAATCAATGCCAAAACGTTTGAAGTAGAGAAAGTATTATTGGTAGGGCAGCGAGTATGGAATTTGGCTTTTTCTCCCGATCAAAAACGTCTCTACACAACAAATGGCACCAGTAACGATATTTCGATTATTGACTTGGAGAATCAAGTTGTAACAAAATCAATTGGTGTAGGAAGTTATCCTTGGGGTGTTGTGGTAAAACCATGAAAACAGATCTGGCATTATCTATAGAAAATTTGAGCTTTTCATACAGCGGTAAAAAAGCACTTGATCAAGTGAGTTTTGATATCCATTCCGGTAAGTGCGCATTCCTTTTAGGGCCAAACGGTGCAGGCAAGAGCACTTTGTTTTCATTAATTACTCGTCTCTATGATACCCGTGAAGGTCGTATTGAATTGTGCGGTTTTGATATTAAACAACATACACAAAAAGCCTTGGCTAAATTAGGGGTGGTTTTTCAGCAAACAACGCTGGATATGGATTTGACCGTTATGCAAAACTTACGTTATCACACTGCTTTGCAGGGGATGGGGCGTAAACAAGCTTTGCAATGCATTCAGCAATCACTAGAACGCCTAAGTATGTTTGATCGCCGATTTGAAAAGATACGTCAACTTAATGGTGGTCATCGGCGACGCGTTGAGATTGCCAGAGCTTTGCTGCATAAACCTGCATTGTTATTACTGGATGAGCCCACTGTGGGATTGGATGTTCCTAGTCGATTGGCTATTGTTGAATATGTACATCAGTTGGCTATCGATGAAAAATTGGCTGTTTTATGGGCGAGTCATTTAATCGATGAGATATACCCTGATGATCATTTGATAGTGCTACATAAAGGACAAATAAAAGCTAAAGGTACAGTAAATGAGGTGCTTGGGATAACAAATACGTCGATAATACAAGATGCTTTTTATAATTTGACTCAAGGAGTCCGTGCATGAATATGCTACATTATTGGCGTGCGATGTGGGGCATTATTGGTCGTGAATTATGGCGTTTTATTACTCAGCGGGAGCGCTTTATTTCTGCATTAGTCAGGCCTTTAGTTTGGCTGTTTGTATTTGCGGCAGGATTCAGATCAGCACTAGGCTTGGCCATTACTCCGCCTTATGAAACCTATATTCTTTATGAGGTTTATATCACTCCGGGGCTTATTGGTATGATACAGTTATTCAATGGCATGCAGAGCTCTTTATCAATGGTTTATGATCGAGAAATGGGCAGCATGCGAATATTAATGGTATCCCCTTTGCCGCGTTGGTTTTTATTACTCAGTAAGTTATTGGCAGGTACTGGAGTTTCAATACTACAAGTCTATGTGTTTTTGGTTGTAGCTTGGTTTTATGATATTCATGCACCTTGGCAGGGTTACTTGTCGATATTACCCGCATTAATCTTATCTGGATTAATGTTAGGTGCACTAGGATTACTTCTGTCATCCTTTATCAAGCAGCTAGAAAATTTTGCGGGGGTCATGAATTTTGTAATTTTCCCGATGTTTTTTATGTCAACAGCACTCTACCCTTTGTGGAAAATGAAAGAGTCCAGTGTTCCGTTAAGCATAATTGCACAATATAATCCTTTTTCACAGGCCGTTGAATTAATCCGTTTTGCACTCTATGGGCAATTTAATCAAACTGCATTTATCTATGTTTTTGTGGCATTTCTCATTTTTATGAGTACAGCAATCATGGGTTATAACCCTTCAAAAGGGATGATGATGAAGAAGGGAGGTGCTTAAGGCTTCGATGTTTATTAAGCAAAGTTATATATAAAAATTCTAGCCGTCATAAAAACTCAAAATGTGATTTATAGGGATTATAAAGAACATACCACCCTGTTCAATCAAAAAATACTACGACTTAATTTGATCTTAAAGTATAGTGGTGGCACAGATAAAGATCAAAAATTAAGCACTTGAAAAGTTCTGTGATTATGATAAATTTACCGAGTAAGTAGATTTAGCTAATGAATAACCTGCTTTTGAGTAATGATTTTAAAAGCTTTTACCTGATAAGTTAATATCGGCGTTGAAAATTTGCTGAATATAAACCATCACTATAATAACTAAAATACACCCGTGTGAGGATCAGAAATGAGTAATGAAGAAAACGAGAAACAAGAAGAAAGTGTTAAAGCAGATGAAAAGGTAAAAGAATCTATAGATACTGCAAAGAATATTGCTGGTAATTTGGCAACTTCATTTCTAGCATTAAAAGAAACAAATCCAAAAGTATTTTTTGGTAGCATTGGTGGTGTAGTGATTTTGCTACTTATAATGATGTCAGGTGGTGACGATTCAGCTCCAAGTGTTTCTGGGCCAGCTATGAAGAATCTTACGGTAGGACAGCGTTATGTATTAAAAAGCGCTAATGCCTATGATCCTGGAGCAACCGTTCGTTTAGTATCAACGCCAGGTGCTATAGCAGCTTATGATGATACTGAAGAAGCTGATAGATCAGGTGCTTGTCAGCATATGGCTCAAGGAACCCCCGTTTCCGTCTTAGGTTTTACTGATGCTTTTGGAAAACAAAAAGCGTATGCAAAGGTTAAAGTAGAAGAAGGTGAGTGTAAAGATACTGAAGCATGGGCTTTATCAATTGATATACAGTAATTAAATATTGTTTGACAGTTTTTTATAAGTATATATAATTGCCGGATAATTAACGTGCGGGAATAGCTCAGTGGTAGAGCACAACCTTGCCAAGGTTGGGGTCGCGAGTTCGAATCTCGTTTCCCGCTCCAATATAAAAGAAAAGCCGCGAACTATCGCGGCTTTTTTATTTAACCTTTATGGCTGCGTAGCAAAATGGTTATGCAGTGGCCTGCAAAGCCATCTACGGCGGTTCGATTCCGCCCGCAGCCTCCA